>JAZSFI010000363.1:0-8959 GCA_045532135.1 Clostridia bacterium
TGGGAAATTGAGAAAATTGACCACTATATTGTCAGAAGAAGCGGACAGATGGCCTTTGAAAATATTCCCGTGGACGGGAGCGAAAAGCTGGACAACAGGATCACGGAGTCGCTGGAGCCGTATGATCTTGCCGCTGCCGTACCCTTTCAGCCTGCGGTGCTCGCGGGATCCATGGCGGATCACGCGGATGTGGACGCGGAAAATTGCGAAAGCCGCGCCGCCGAGCGCGTGGAAAACAGCCTGTCCGATGCGCTCAGAGACACGGTTTCGGGCTATACGCACGTGCATGAACGCGGAAGAAACATTTTTTCCGAAAACGGAAAAGTCAAGCCCGCGCTTCTGCCTGTTTGGCTGATTACGACCGAAAAGGCGGATAAAACCTACACTTTCGCCATTAACGGACAGACCGGACAGCTGACGTGCGACGTGCCTGCGGACACGAAGAAATCCCTGCTTTGGGGCGGCGGCGTTTTTGCGGGCGTGATGGGTGTAATTGCCGCGATCCTCGCGATCATGGATGCATTCAGCAGCGCGGCGCTTCTGATTTCCGCAATTTGCGCGCTGATTATCGCGCTTATCGTGGTTTCCGTGCTGATTTCCCAGCTCAAGCAGGCGGTTCACAAGAATTCTGCGGGCAGCTATATCAAAAAGGATTCCTTCCGTCTGACTGCCCGAAGCGACCATTTCCTCTACAGAACCACAAACCGCAGAAAGATCGAAAACGACAAATAACGACAAAAGAGGTGTTTATACATGGGTCTGATTTTTGCATCTCTTAACGCGCTGGGCGGAACGCTGTCCAGTCAGTGGAGAGAGTTTTTCTTCTGCGACGCCATGCCGAATGACGTGCTTGCATCCAAAGCGATGAAACGTATCAACGGCCGCTTCGGCGGAAGCAAAACCGAGGACGACAACGTGATTTCCGACGGCTCCGTCATCGTGGTCAACGAAGGCCAGGCGATGATGATCGTTGATCAGGGCAAGGTGGTCGATTTCTGCGCCGAGCCCGGCGAATACAAATTCGACAAAAACGGCGAGCCCAGCCTTTTGTACGGCGCATTTGACAGCCAGAAGGCAAAAGCTGTTTTAAAAACAGCCTTCGATCGCTTTTCCTTCGGCGGCCAGGCGGGAAAAGATCAGAGAGTATACTATTTTAATATCAAGGAACTGACCGGCAACAAATACGGAACGCCCAGTCCCGTGCCTTTCCGCGTAGTGGATCTGAATATCGGTCTTGACATCGACGTTTCCATCCGCTGCTTTGGCGAATACAGCTATCGGATCACCAATCCCATGCTGTTTTACACCAATGTGTGCGGAAATGTCGAAGGAGAATTTACGCGCGATAAGATTGACAGCCAGTTAAAGAGCGAACTGCTTACCGCGCTTCAGCCCGCGTTTGCGAGAATCTCCGCCCGCGGGATTCGCTACAGCGCGCTGCCCGGACACACCCTTGAAATCGCCGAGGCGTTAAACGAAGTGCTGTCCGAAAAATGGGCCAATCTTCGCGGCGTTGAAATCGTTTCCTTCGGCATCAATTCCGTAAAAGCCTCCGAAGAAGATGAAAACATGATCAAGGAGCTTCAGAGAAACGCGGTCTTCCGCAACACCAACATGGCGGCGGCGCACATGGTCGGTGCGCAGGCGCAGGCCATGCAGGACGCGGCGAAGAACGCAGGAGGCTCGTTCACCGGCTTTATGGGCATGAATATGGCGCAGCAGGCGGGCGGAACAAACGCGGCGCAGCTGTTTAATATGAATGCCTCGAATGCGGCGCCTGCGCAGGGCGGCTGGAAGTGCGCCTGCGGCGCAACCGCCACGGGCAAATTCTGTCCGGAGTGCGGAAGCAGGAAGCCCGAAGCGCAGGGCGGCTGGACATGCGCCTGCGGCGCGGTCAACAAGGGAAAGTTCTGTCCGGAATGCGGCGCAAAACGGCCCGCCGGCGCGCCCGTTTACCAGTGCGACAAATGCGGCTGGCAGCCGGCAGACCCTACGAAAGCTCCGCGCTTTTGTCCGGAATGCGGAGATCCGTTTGACGAGAATGATGTAAAGTAAAAACATACCTTATACAAAACACCTGTCCGAATTCTTTTGAAAGTGTCGGACAGGTGTTTTTGCGTATCAAATTGATGAAAAACGGCTCTTCTGTTTTACCGCGCGCCGCGTTCGGCATATTCCGTCGGAGACAGCCCGGTTTCCTGTTTGAATTTCCGGCGGAACGAGGAGGAGTGGATATAGCCTACGGCAAGGCTGACTTCGTCGACGGAGAGTTTTTTATCGGACAAAAGTTCACAGGCTTTTTTGTATCTGGCTTTCCACAGATAGTCCGAGAAATTTTCGCCGATTTCCTTTTTAAACAGGTTGCTCATATAGGCAAGGGAGATGTCGAAGGAAGCGTAGAGGGATGAAATGCTGAAATCGGGATTGGAAATATTCTCGTTCACAATTTTTGCAATCATATCGGCGTTTGGAAAAACACCCGTCGTCTGACGCTCGAATATGTCAAGCATATCAAAAAGAAGACGCCTGATTTCTTCCTGGCTGTCGGAAAACGCACAGCTTCGCGCCTGATACAACGCCTTGAAATACAGATCATCGTAATCCTTGAATTTGATCTTCATAACGTCCATTTGGATGGCAAGATCGCTCAAAAGGTCGATGAGAACGCTTCTTATAAAGAAATCCGGCATCGCTTCGCCCTGCTCGCGGACGGAGGAAAGCATGTTCATAAGTTTTAAAACCGTTTGCTTTGCCTTATCAAACAACCGGTTTTTCAAATGCTCCGAGAACATGTGCAGCGTTTCGTAGGGGTATTGGTACTTGGTTTCCTCTTCGCGGTTTTCCGCGCTCAGCTGCTGGTACAAAATGACTTTTTGCTCATCGTCTGTGCAATGCAGCGCGCTTAGCGCCTGCTGAGCAAGAGAGGGAATGTCCATAGCGGAAGAAGACGTATCGCTTATGCCGATTTTTACGCCGGATTTCTGAGAAATGGCGTTAGCCAGATTTTTAAGCGCTTCCTCGTGGGAGGTATGGACATCAAACCGGCGGTTGATGAGGTAAATGGTTTTATTTTCCTCCCTTTTGATGATCAGCGCATGATCTTCTGCGCCGAAAAGGGCATTTTCATCGCCTGCGTCGCCTAAAATGGCAATCGCGGCGATAAAGTGGCGCTCCGGCGGCATGAAATACGCGTCTATGTCAATTTCGGAATGGGTAATTTCGTTTTCGGGAAGGAGCATCGAATCCAGAAGCATCTTTTGCATAATGGTTCTGTAGTGTTCAATGCGAGCCTGCAGGTTATCATTTTGGATGATCTGGTTATCAATGGCGGCATTCAGGCGGCTTAAAAGGTTGGGATCGTTATGTCCGGACGATTTGAACTTGCTTGCAAGGCGCTGAAGCGGATGATAGGCGGTGTAGGTGAAAATTGTCACCAGAATAAAGCCTGCAATTGCGATCAGAACAAACGCAGGCATGCCCGATACAAGCGCCTCGTTAATCCTTCCGCTCAATACATCCGGGTTGTAAAGAGATGCAAGGCGGTAGCCGTTTAAAAAGGTGTCGGACAAAAACACGTCGTCGTCCGTAATGGACGGAAATGTATTTTTTGCGCCGCCTGACGACAGCGCTACGCTTCCGTCAGGCGCTATAAGCGCGGTTGATACAACATTGTCGCTCACAAGCGCTTTAAGCGCCGCTTCGATTTCTACATTCTCAAGCACAAAAAAGACCAGATAATTGTAAAACGAATGCGAGACGGGGATGCAGATGAAGCGGTTCAGATTGCCCTCCTTCAGGTATATCAGCTGGCTCAGAGAATAGGAATTGTAGTCTTCCGGGCGAAAGGAAATACTTTCCTCGGGCGTTAAGAGCGTAACGGTTCCGTCTGTATAGGAGATATAGTCTCTTGAGCTGTAGCAGTACAATTCGTTGTGAGTTTTATCGATGTAGCCGATGGATTGAATCAGATGTTTTCCGACCACATATTTTTTCAGCTCATTTCGGATCAGAGGCGCCTGATAGGATTCGTTTTTGTATTTGGCCATCATTACATCCACATTGCCTGTGACCTGCGTGTGGATGGCGTACAGGGAATTGATTTCCTCGCCCAGTCTTGTCACGGCGCTATTGAGGTCAATTGCGATCTGATTTTCATACTGCTTGGTGAGCGTATCAATGAGCTGGCTTCTGAATAAAAAGAACATGCTTCCGACGGACAGGCAGAACACGATGAAGTATGAAAGGAAATATCTGAAAAATGTAGCCTGGAACCACTTTTTCACGCTTATACCCAACTTTCTTAAAATATGTGCGCTTTTTTGCGTATAATACGGCATATTCCAGTGTAACACACGCGTATTGGTGAGGCAAGAAACAATTTTACAGCGGCAGAGTAAAATATTGTACCTTGACGATGAACGGACGGTTGAGTTTAAATGGTTTTAGCCTTAAAATGCCTGTTCATATACAGGCGGCAAAAAAAGGAGGATAACCGAATGAAAAAACTCATGTCTCTGGTTCTTGCGCTCGTGATCATGATGATGGCTTTGTGCGCTCTGGCGGAGGACATAACGACCTACACCGGCTTCGTTACTGCCCGCGGCGACAATCACTCCTATCTTGAAACCATCGCATTCAAATCCACGCTTGAAAAGGCCGGCATTCAGCTGGATGTTGACAACATTCCCGGTTCCATGGTCGAAGAAAAACGCAATACGCTTTTAAACGGCGGCGAGTACCCGGACTTCTTCATGGCTGCCGACGTAGATGTTGAGTGGTACGGCGCGCAGGAAGGCATCCTGCTTCCTCTGGAAGATCTGATCAGGGAGTACGCCCCCAACCTGACTGCCTACATTGATTCTGTTGACGCCTGGGACTTCCTCGAGTGCACCGACGGCCATATATACGGCGTTCCGCACTTCGGCGAAGCGCTCAACCGCGACGAAGTTCTCTGGGTAAATAAGGTATGGCTTGAGAATCTGGATCTTGAAATGCCCAAGAGCCTTGATGACGTCAAGGACGTACTTGTTGCGTTTAAAGAGATGGACGCCAACGGAAACGGCGACACTGAAGACGAAATCCCGCTCATGAGCGCGGATGCGGACTTCATTCATTTCTTCAACTATTATGACTGGAGATTCAACTATGAATTCCGTCTCATCGTGCGCGATGACGGAAACGTGGATTTCCTTCCCCTGACGCAGGAATTCTATGATCTGACCGAATACTGCGCCGACCTTTATCAGGAAGGCCTGATCAATGAAGACTGCTTCACTCTGTCCTCTGACGCGGGCGCAGCGCTTGCCCAGACCAGCGACACCGTCGGTATGTTCTTCTCTACCTCCGGCACCAATGTCATAAGCGGCGAAAAGCTGATGGACTACTGCGTGGTTGAGCCCTGGTGCAATTCCGTTGAGGTTTCCAACGGCATCATGCGCAATACCTTTGTCATCACCAATGCCTGCGAAGAGCCCGAAAAGCTCATCTCCTGGCTGGACTACTTCTTTACCGAAGAAGGCTCTCTCCTTGTAACCCTCGGCGTTCAGGGTGAAACCTATGACATCGACGAAAACGGCAACTGGTATTACATTGAAACCGATGATCAGACTGCGGACTTCATTCAGGGCGTTCTGACCGCAAACGGCGGAATTCCGACGTATCAGTCTGCATTCAAGCTCTATCAGGACGCCGGAAGCGACCCCATTTCTGCTTACAGCAACACCCAGCGCGCCATTGCCAGCAAGCACGCGGGCCTCAAGATGCTCGAGCTCAACTTCACCGATGAAGATCTGCAGATCGGCCTTCCCATCATGATCGACGTCAACACCTATTTCCCGCAGTATATGGCGAGCGTCATGACCGGTGAAATGGATCTGGACGAAAGCTGGGAAGAGTTCCAGGAAACGCTTCAGGCCATGCAGGCGCCCGTTCTTGAAGAGGTTCTTCAGGGCTGCTATGACCGCATGGGCGAATAATTGATTTTTCCTTTGTCCGGGTCGTGTCCGAATCGGCACGGCCCGGACGATTCATATACGGCTTTAAGGCGTTGTCTGAGGTGAAAACATGCAAAAGGCAATCAAAAACAAAAGCTTCTGGATGCGGCTGAAACTGGATGTTGTGAACAACCCTCTTTTATACATTATGATTGCGCCGGTGATCGGGTATGTGGCGCTGTTTTGCTACGGACCGATGTACGGCATCGTCCTCGCGTTTTTGAATTACCGCATCAAGGATGGTTTTTTCGGAAGCGAATGGGTAGGCTTTGCCAATTTTGAAAGGTTCATCAGGAGCTTCAATTTTCTAAAGCTCATGGAGAACACCCTTGCCATCAGCGTGCTGTCTTTGATCGTGGGCTTTTTTGTGCCGATCGGCTTTGCGCTGATGCTGAACTATATTACCAGCCGAACGCTGAAAAAAACCGTACAAATGGTTTCCTATGCGCCGCACTTTATCTCTGTGGTTGTGATCTGCGGCATGCTTCAGATTATTTTTGCGTCCAACGGTCCCGTCAACGCTGCAATCACATATCTGGGCTTTGACAAAATTGACTTTCTTGCGGAAGCCTCCATGTTCCGTCCCCTCTATGTGGGCTCGGGCGTCTGGCAGGGCATGGGATGGAGCTCCATCATTTACATTTCCGCGCTTTCGGGCGTAGATTATCAGATTCACGAAGCCGCCATCATCGACGGCGCAACCAAGCTTCAAAGAATCCGTCACATCGATATTCCTTCCATCAAGTCCACCATTATCATGCTTTTGATTCTTGCCATCGGAGGTCTTATGGGTGTAGGCTTTGACAAGGCCTATTTGCTTCAGAACGACCTGAACCTTGAAACCAGTGAAATTCTGTCCACCTATGTCTATAAAATGGGTATGATCAAATCCGACTATTCGTTTTCAACGGCGGTGGGTCTTTTTAATACCGTTATCAATCTTATATTGATTGTTTCCGCAAACTTTATCAGCAAAAAGCTCGCAGATGAAAGCCTGTTCTGAGGAGGGATTTTAAATGCAGAAAGTGATTATGAACAATAAAATCCGTCAATCCCGCCAGGACAGGATCTTTGATGCGTTTAACCTTGTTTTGATGATTTTGCTTCTTTTTGTTTTTATCTGGCCTTTATGGTTTGTTCTGATCGCTTCTTTCAGCGATCCAATGCGCGTTTTAACCGGCGAGGTTCTTTTCTGGCCGGTGGGCTTTAATATAAGCGCATACAAAGAACTGATCCGAAGAGGCGACATCTGGCTCAGCTATCTGAACTCGATCTTCTATACGGTCGCCGGTACGGCGCTCAACATGGTATTTACCGTATGCGCCGCCTACCCGCTTTCCAGAAAAACGTTTGTAATCAGAAATTTTGTCATGACGTTTTTTTTGATCACCATGTATTTTTCCGGCGGTCTCATTCCGCTGTATGTGCTCCTTCGCGGCCTTCATCTGATTGACAGCCGCCTGTGTCTGATTCTGGGCGGCGCGATTTCCGTTTACAACATGCTGATCGTGCGCAACTATTTCATGAACAGCATTCCCAATGCGCTTCGCGAGGCGTCCATGCTGGACGGCGCAAACAGCGCGCAGGATCTTATTCATGTGGTGCTTCCGCTTTCAAAGCCCGTGCTTGCGGTGGTGACGCTGTATTATGCGGTCGGCCACTGGAACGACTATTACAGCGCGCTTGTTTACATCACGAGCCCGGAAAAATATCCGCTTCAGCTGGTATTAAGGGACATTTTAAGCAATGTCACCGTGTCCAGCGAAAGCGCCTCCACCATCGAAGAAAAGGTGCGCCTTGCCCAGACGCTCAAATATTCTTCCATTATTGCCGCCATGATCCCGGTTCTGATGCTTTATCCCGTCATTCAAAAACACTTTGTGAAGGGCGTTATGATCGGCGCTGTGAAGGGATGAAACAAATGCAAATCGGCCTTAATGTATTTTGGAACAAATATGAGCTTCAGAAAAACAGCGAGATTATGCTCTCTTCCGGCGTAAAGCTTGATTTCGCCGTTTGCCATCTGAATGTCATTGACAAAACGCTTAAGCGGGCATGCGAGATTGCCGAGGATATTTCCGACACGTTCAAAAAGTACGGTCTTCCCTATATCGCCAATTTCGAGCAGGCGAATTTTGCCAAAAACTGCAAAGGCGAAGACGGCTTTGAGTGGGCCAATCACCCCGACGGGACGCACAGAATGGTGTTTCCCCAAAGGCTGATACAGGCGCTTGATAAAAACAACAACCTGCTTGGCGTTATTTATGACGAGTTTGAGCACATGATCGTCAACCGAAACGCAGGCATTGATCTGAATGCGAATCTGAATGTATTTACGCTGCCCGAAGCGGCGTCTGTCATAAAGGACGGAGAAAAGCTCAGACGCGATCTGACATTATATGCTTCGGATATCAAGGAAAAGGGCGCAAAGCAGTTTGCAGGCGAACATGTTTTTCCTGTGCTCTATCACATCTTTGCATCCTGCGGAATAACGCCCAATTTCAAGTCTCAGAAGGAATCGTTTTCCAATATTCAATATGCCATTGCCGCAGGCGCTGCATATCAGTATGATTTGGAGCTTTGGAACTGCGTGGATATGTGGTTTATGCGTTCGCATCCGGGTCACAGCGCGAAGGAAATGTACAACAACATGGTCTTTGCGTACGAAAGCGGCGTAACAAAAATGTATGTTGAAAGCAGCGTCGCCATGGTGACGGAGAATCAGGTGAATGAGTTCGGAAAAGAATTTATCCGCTTCACGCAGGAATATCACGGAAAAAAGCGGGCGTTCGGCGTAAGGGATTTGCGGCCGACCATCGGCGTCATACGCTATGACGACACATACTGGGGCCAAAGCGGAATTCTTCTTTGGAAAAAGATCCTGTTCGGAGACGAAAGACTCAGGCCGAACAAAAAGCACAAGGAATACCTTCGGGTATTTCACCTTCTGACGCACGGCGAGACAT
>JAZSFI010000366.1:0-4844 GCA_045532135.1 Clostridia bacterium
TTCGATTTCGTCGGCGTTTGCGCCGTCTTCAAGCACGACGAAGCATTCGCGCGTGTGTTTTTCGCGCGTGGTGAGAACGGGATTCTCACCTGCGCGCACGCAAGACAAGGCTTCTTCAACGGGCACTGTGTACTGCTTGGCGTTTTTGACGCCGGGGATGCGTCGGATGGCGTCGGAATGCCCCTGACTTACGCCCTTGCCCCAGAAGGTATAGTCGTTTCCGGAGGGGAGGACTGCGCCTGCATAGAGCCTGTTCAAGGAAAACATGCCCGGATCCCAGCCGACAGAGATGATGCCCACCTTGCCGGAGGCCTGCGCTGCGGCATCGACGTGTTCAAAATGCTCGGGGATGCGCGCATGCGTGTCGAAGCTGTCCACGACGTTGAACAATTTTGCATATTTGGGGGTTTGAACGGGCAGATCGGTGGCGCTGCCGCCGCAGAGAATCATGACGTCGATTTCATTTTTCCATGCTTCAATATCGTCTGTATGACGGACGACTGCGCCTGCGGTCAGGATTTTTACATTTTCGGGATTTCGGCGGGTGAATACCGCTTTAAGCTCCATGTCGGGATTCTGGCGAAGGGCGCATTCCACGCCGCGTCCGAGATTGCCGTAGCCGATAATGCCGATTCGAATGCTCATATTGGTTCATTCCTTTCCTAAGGAGGATTGATTTCATAGAGGATATTGTAGCAGAATTCCCATCGGAAATCCAGTTATTTTTATTTCAGACCGCGAAAACTTTTGCATTCCGTTCGAATTGTTTGCTTGCGTACGGCGCTTGATTTCTTGCTTTTCCGGATTACGGATGATATAATGATGAAAACAAAGGAGGAATTCATATGAAAAAGCTTTTGTGCTTTTTGAGCGTGTCTTTGGCAGCGTCCGGAACTTCCGCGCTGTGCGAAGCAGCATCCGACGCTGCGCCGGTATCCGGCGGGAGAATAGGAATTGCGGGGGCATTTATTCCTGTGATCGTGGTTGGCATTGTTGCGATCTTCATTTGGTTTAAAGTTGCCCGGAATATGGCGGGCATTGCTGCAGACAAGGGATATACCGAAAGGAAATGGTTTCACTATTGCTTCTGGATGGGTTTGGTTGGTATTTTGATGGTATGCGCTATGCCGGATAAGAAGCGCAGATAAACGAAAGGACGTTGTAGTATGATGAAAAAACTGTTTGTTGTTCTTCTTGTTGTTTGCCTGCTTGCTTCTTCGGCTTCGGCGGAGGGGCTTTTCTATACGCAGCAGTCTGTGACCGACAGCGCCAAGACCATGACGAGGTATGACGCGTTTTACGATTCCGGTGAAATGTCCGTTCTGATTCCCGGACTCAAAGAGTACTTTGTGCCCCAGGGCGTAAGCTACCTTCCGGAGAAGAACTGGTTCATCTTTTCCGGCTACAGCGGAATGGAGTACAACAGTCCGATTCTGGCTGTGGACGCGGAAAGCGGGCAGCTTGTGAAGGAAGTTATGCTCGAGTATCAGGACGGCAGCCCCTATATCGGTCACGCCGGCGGGATTGCAGTTACTGAAAAGAATATCTTTATTGCCAACAGCGGATATTTGTGGCGGATCTCTCTTGAAAAATTCCTTTCGCTTCCCGAAAGCAGCGAGTGTCCCTTTGAGGAGCTCATTCCCATTCCTTCCCGCGCTTCTTACTGCACGTATGCAGGCGGCATTCTGTGGGTAGGCGAGTTCCAGTATTCCGGCTATCCTACCGATGAAAGCCACTATATCGCTACGGAAGACGGCGAACACAAGGCGTGGATTATCGGCTATGAGCTGGATGAGACGCAGGAAAGCGAACTCAAAGAATCTTCCCGAACCGCGTATCAGGCTGTTCCGGATTACATTCTCACCACCACCAACCGCATTCAGGGCATGACCATGAAGGACGGTTTGATCTATCTGAGCCAGTCCTACGGAAGAAAAAATGCCTCGACGATGCTGAAGTATCGTTCGCCCCTGGATGAAGAGCCTTTTGGTTTTAGTGAGGTTCACGGCATTAAGGTTCCGATGTGGTCGTTGACTTCCTCCAGACTGGAAGATAAGCTGACCATGCCGCCGGCCTCCGAAAACCTTGTTATGGTAGACGACGCTGTATATGTGCTTTTTGAAACGGCAGCGACCATCTATATGGTCGGCGGAAATCGATCCTCCAATCCCATTGACAGGCTGTTCTGTATGACGGGATTTTAGAAGAATGCGAAATGGCGCAGGGCTGTTTCGTACTGAATTGATGGTTTATACCTTATAAGGAGCCTGTGCGAATTATATTTTGCACAGGCTCCTTGAATTTTTGGAAACGCTCAGATTATTTGATCAGTCCGTTGACCAGCGCGACGGCTTCGGTGTGAACCTTTTCGGCGGTCTTCATGCTGATTTCGGTTGCAATCTGCTGGGCAGCTTCGGGAGATTCAGCGGCGGCCACGGCTTCCTGCATTTCGTTAAAGGCGGCGTAGCAGTAGTTCTGAAGCGCGTTCATCTTGCAGTTGACTTTAGCGATTTCAGTGACGGAAGCGTCGCCGTAGGTCAGAAGATTCGAAAGCGCGTCGAAGGTCCAGTAGTAGGAATCGGCCCAGTTTTCGGGGAGAACCTTGAAGCCATCCACCTTTACGCGGCCTTCCGCCGTGCGCATGGTAGCGGAGGCAGTGTAGTATACGCCGCTTTCCGGCTGCTCGGTTACGAAGGTGGCGGGAGCGGTGGAAACTTTGAGCGCCTTGTAGGTGTCGGTAGTCAGCATGGGGAAGTAGGGAACAAAGGCGTTGAATTCGCCGTCATCCATTGCTACCCACTCTACGGTGTCGGTCAGGCTGTCTTCGGCAAAGATCTGGAAGATGTGGGTTTCGAGGTTGCCGGCCTTGCCGATGCCGGGGATTTTGTAATAACCTACGATGTCGGCCACGGTGTAGGTGTGATCGAGCACGATGTTGGAATAGAAGGGAACGATTGCGCCGTTTGCATCTACGTTGGAGATGGTGTAATCGTCAAAGGTTACGTCTGTGCCCATTTCTTTTCCATAGACATAATCGAGACCGTCGAGCATGCGGCTGGAGGGCGTCTGCTCTGCGTTGTAGGAAAGGACGTAGTTGATGGTGTTGGCCGCCTTGTCTCCGACATAGGTGCCCGCCTGCTCGGCGACAGCGATCAGATCCTTGGAGGCGATCACGTTTTCGGTATCGTCAAGGTCAACAAGTGCGATGACGGACTGGTTCGGCTGAACGAAGGCGACGTTTCCGTTAAGCTTAACGGCGATGTACTGGTGTCCGGTTACGTTTTCGATGTACCAAACTTCGGTGTTGTCGGCCAGGAAAATGCCGGATCCGTTGTTGCAGCCGGATTCGTCATATATTTTGGTAAGCAGCGCAACGGCTTCCTTGGCGGATGCGCATTCGCTTAAAAGAATGGTGACGATTTCGGCTTCTTCGATGCCGGTATCCACATAGGGGTCAACGTCGTAAGCGGGGCTTTGCGTATACAGCGTTTCGGTGGCTGTGACGGTCAGGCCCATTTCGTTGGTGCCGGCCGCGCCGTAGGGATTGTGCTTGTGTGCGCCGCCGCAGTCGGGGCAAACATTTCCGGCGCCTTCCCAGTTGTCATCGGTCATGGTGGTGAAGGAGTAGCTGTCCTTTGAGAAGGTGTAGGAGAAACCGTAGCAGCCTTTGTAGAACTCGCCGGCTTTATACAGGCCCTTTTCACTTACGTACATGAGCTTGTTGTAGCTGTTGGTCAGATCCTCGGAGCGGGCAAAAAGCGTCGCGCCGTCCTGCGTGAGATTGCCTCCTACATAAATCGCTGTGCAGGCCATCGCGCAGGCGGAGAAGCACAGGGTCAAAGCAACAATAAAAGAGAGAACGGATTTGATTTTCATAGACATATGGTTTCCTTCCTTTCAAGCTTTGAAAATGAATTTGCTCAACTGATGGAATGTATTATAATGCATGGATATTCGTTTGTCAAGTATATTTATGCGATTTTCGAAAATATTTTTTAGATGGATTCTGTTGGAAAATTTGCATGATAATCGGTTAATAACTTCGAAATTACTGGAAATGAGATGAAATTTTGCGAAAACAGGGACTGGAAATGAATGAATTGATAATGGATTGTTCGTATATTCCGGAATTGAGAAGTTGATGCGCACTTTTGCATATATGCATAAATTTATACATGTTCGCCGGGGCGATAAAAGTATCGGATTTCAAATGGCAATATGTGAAATATTTGATTATTATCAGCGTATGAAATATCATAAGGAAAAATGCAGGGAGTGTAAAAAAGATGGATGCGGGCAAGGAATTCGGCGGAGTTGAGCTTGCAGGCCGGCAGCTGGAAGAGGTCATTCTGCCGTGCGGACACGCAACGCTGATTCCTGAAAGAGCGATTGCATCGGATAAGCCGAATCAATAATCATCCGTATTAAAGGTCTGTCCGAAAGAATGGATCTTTTTTTGCATATTCTTGCAGCCGATGAGACATGGAAAACGACCGAACAGACAAAAAAAGCGCACCCGGCTGATTTTTTGTGTTATGATAACACATGCGAGCAAAAACGGAGGACACAAAAATGATTGCAATTCAAACCAAGGCGCTTGTCAAACGGTATAAAGATGTGACGGCTGTGGACGGGATGAATCTGGAAATCCGGGAAGGCGAGCTGTTTGCGCTTCTGGGTGTAAACGGCGCAGGCAAAACCACAACAATCAAAATGCTGGCCTGTTTGACCAAACCCACTGCCGGAGATGCGGTGGTAGGTGGCTGCAGCGTGATCACGGACCCCCTGGGTGTCAAATCCCTGATCGGTGTTTCCCCACAGGAAACAGCCGTTGCGCCGAACCT
>JAZSFI010000115.1:0-5705 GCA_045532135.1 Clostridia bacterium
CGGAAATATACTTGTTCATCCGATCCGCGATATTTCACATACAAAAGCATACATTGACTCCGAAAACGTCACTAAAGAGCAATATGCGGAAAAACGCGTTATGGATTTCGGTGACGCAGGTTTTGCGGTTCTGTCTGAAAACGTAATCAAAATAACTTCGGAAGGATACGTAAGAGGAAGATATTACACCTTTAAAATGCCTTTGTCGAAGGATATAGCAAGCACGATTCCACAAAAAGGCGATATTCTTATGCTCAAAGTGAACGGAACGGATACACCGATTAAGGCAGCAAGCGTCGTATTCAATGAAGATAACACTGTAACGGTTGAGGCGGATTCGGAATTATATCTTTCGGATGTATATGACAAGATCGAAATAAACACGACTTTTGAATCCGATTCGGCACATGTTACTGCAGAAGCCGGAAATGTATTTAATTACGATGAAACGTTTTCTTACGGCGACGGTCTGCTTACGCTCGACGTAGACTGCGGCATGAGTATAAATGCGGTTGTCAAATACGACAAGTGGATCCTCGGAAAGGATTATTTTCTTTTTGATACGCAGGCAAAGGTATGGGGCGGCGGCACTTTGACATTGGCCGGTGAATATGCCACCAAAGAAAACGAGATTAAATTAAACGTTTATAACAGCACGGTTATTATTCCGGGCATCAATCTTCCTGCATATCTTGCCGTAACGATTCCAATAAATGCAGCAGTCAGCGGCACAGGAGTTGTGGATATCGGATTTGATAAGACAATCGGTTTTTCATGGGATACGGATAATGGATTTATCAGAAAAGAAGATGAAGGGAATAATTGGGCGAGAGCAGATCTTGAAGTAAATTTCAACGCAGACTTAGGTCCAGAAATTTCATTGACGATTGGTTTCTGGGAATTTTTCAAGGCAAATGTCACCGCAAAAATCGGTATAGAAGCCGTTGGTAATATGTATTTTAAAGCACATATCGGATATGAAGAAGAAAAGGATGCGGACGAAATTCATGCCTGCGCTTCGTGCCTGAATGTTGATGTGGATATCTTTGCAAAAGCAGACGCCGAAATCACTTACAAGATCGGTGAAGAGGTAAAGGATTTTCTTCCGGAGAAGGAGATATTCAATATTTCTGGAGATCTCATGGAACTTTACACGTCGTTTGTCAACGAAAAAGAGAGCATTTTTGAAGGTGTAATTGCCGCAGGCGAGGGTGCGTGTCCCAATTATGTGTATGCTGTCAATATATCTACGGTTGATCTGGAAGGTAAAAGCATAAGCGGACTTGATGTGCTTTTGACAGGTACAAACGGATATGCTCAGACTTTTAAAAGTCCCAGAAAAGTTTATCTGTACGATGCAAATTACACCGCGCAGGCTGATTTTGGAACAAGGATTTACTCGGAGAAATTCTCTGTAATCGGAAAAAGCAAAAGTGTGACGATCAGAGAACGCGAAGCTGTGATAGAAGGTTTGGTTGTAGACAGCAATACGCAAACGCCGATATCCGGAGCAAAAGTGGTTTTGACGCTTCCGGATGGAACGGCGAAAACCGCCGTTACGGACTATGAAGGCCGATATATGTTTAATGCACTCAAAGGCGGCGTTTATTCGATCACCGTTTCCAAGGAAGATTACAAGACGAAATCGCATAAAGATCTTAATTATCCGTCCGGAAGCGTAAATAAAATAACGACAGAGCTTGTCTTCGACAGAGAGTTTCCGTCTATCTTTGTGGAATACGTCTCGGACAACAATATTTGGCGACAGCTCAAGACGTCTACGGGCACCACACCGGATGATGTTCCCGAAGTGTTTCTTAAAGCATTCAGCGCAAACGGTATTACTACCATGTCAGTCAAGCATGAAGACTGCAAAAATACACTTGAGATTCCGCTTGAATGCAGAGCATTCTATTTTGCCAAATTAAGCGCAGCGGATATGAAGTCAAACGAGTATATTTATCATCTTAATACTGAATTTGAAGATAAAAACGGAAACTATATGTCTAACAGTTATGTTTTCCGTGTCTCAGAAGGCTCGTTTGTTATGCTCAGAGAGTTTATCGATGGAAGCGAAATGCTTCTGAAAGATATATCCGTTGAAGCCTCTTTCACGAGCGGAAATATCTGCGAAGGCATACTTTACCCGACCGGAACAAGATTTGTAATCACAACGAAGGACAATAAGTCATCAAGAATCGGAAAAGCGCTGTATACGAAAAATCATGCGTATATGTACGGACATTTGAATTTGGATAACAGCCTTTATTATGATGAAGGAAAGGAAACGCAGTTCTGCTCGGTTAAAAACGTATACGCGATGAAGAACGGAGAACTCACGGTTGTATCCCAGTCGATTGTTGTCGCTTCCGGCATCGGGACGGTAACGTATCCGTAAATGGAAATTTATCAAACAAAATAACCGCAAAACGAAACCCTCTGCCGTATGACAGAGGGTTTCGTTTTGCTTTTACTGGATTAGGCGCCGCGTCTCTGGAGCTTTTTCTTGTAGTTATCGATGCGCTTTTTGAGAGTTTTGTTCGAAATCTGACGTACGCCAAGGCGATAGTAGGGAACGCCGATGATGGTGGCGAGGGCAAAGCCTGCAATGATGACATAAGCTCTGTAAAGCGCGATATCGTCACCGATGAAGGTGGATTCGAAGGTGCCGATGTAGTATGCGCCGGCGTAGTAGCCGAGGGCGATGAGACCGGCATAGAGGACATAGCCAACGATCATCAGGATGTAGCCGTAGAAAGACTTGGCGCGCTTGGTGATGATGTGAAGAATGAAAGCAACAAACAGGGCAATATAACCAACTAAGATGGAAAGATTGATTTTAAAGGATTCAACTTTGAGAAGCTTGTTGAACCAGCCCATCTCGATCTGGTAGGAACCGTACTTCATAACATGAACGATGATTTCGTTTACGTCTTCACAGCTGTATGCAGAAGCAGCGGGAGCGGTTTCATTTACAATGGGAGCCGCTTCGGACAGAGTGCTGTCAACGAGCGTGGGGGAAGCTTCGTTATCTTTTTCGGCGGGCTTTTCTTCCTTATTAAGGAAAGAAGAAATTACATCGTCCTGTGCCTGAACAGCATTTCTGACCTCGGCCAGCATGTACTTGGCTTCAGCATCCTTACAGAAAAGACCCATCTCGTTGAAGATGAAGCCGTGTGCTACGCCAGTTAAAGCAATGGCGAGAACAAAAACGACAAACGAGATCCACTTGATTACTCGGAGAAACGTCATGATAAATTCTACCCCTTCCATTTTTCGTTCACGAACGGTGAACGTACTTATGATTATTATATGTCATTCAAACAGAAACGTCAATAGAAAATGGCGAAATTATTTCGAAAATATTTAAATATTAATACAAATATTTCTGCTATTGAAAAATATTGAGTTTCAGCGAGAAAATCAAAAATTATTTACAATCAACGCAATCTGTTAATTTTTGTTTGTTAAGCACATAATATTATACACATGTTAACTTGCGGATTTCGGGCTGTATAACCCCTGAAAAAAAGGCAATACTGTCTTTTGAAAACGGAGGTGATAATATGGCTCTTGGAAAAGTTGAAATATGCGGGATAGACACTTCCGATCTTCCGATGCTGACGCATGAGAGGATGAATATACTTATGAAGAAATCAAAAGACGGCGACAAAGAAGCGCGAAAGGAATTGATCTACGGAAACCTTAGACTTGTTCTGAGCGTTATTCAAAAATTTCAAAACCGCGGGGAGAATGTGGATGATCTTTTTCAGGTCGGATGCATCGGTCTCATGAAAGCGCTGGACAATTTCGATATGACGCTGAACGTTCGCCCAAGCACTTATTGCGTTCCGATGATCATTGGAGAAATCAGAAGGTATTTAAGAGACAATAATTCCATTCGCGTGAGCAGATCGATCAGAGACACAGCATACCGCGCACTTAAAATCAGGGACGAGCTTACTGAAAAAAACAACTGCGATCCTACCGTTACGGACATTTCAAAAGCCATGAATGTACCTGAAGAGGATGTGATTGTCGCTCTGGAAGCCATACAGGACCCTGTTTCTCTGTTTGAACCCATCTATCAGGAGGGTGGAGACGCGATCTATATCATGGATCAGATCAGGGACAACTCAATATCAGAAGAGGAATGGGTGCGTGATCTTTCCATCAAAAACGCGCTTTCAAGACTGCAAAAGCGCGAAAGAGGGATTATTGAAAAAAGATTCTTTCAAGGAAAAACGCAAATGGAAGTCGCTCAGGAAATCGGAATCTCACAAGCGCAGGTTTCACGGCTTGAAAAAAATGCGCTGAATCAAATGAAAAAAAACATCTGAACAAAAATTAAGGATGAGCATAGAATATACTATTGAGCAGAAAGGGGGGTGGGGGAATGACCTTTTCTGAGTTAAAGCAAAAGGACGTAATCAACATTACTGACGGAAGAAGACTCGGAAAACCAGTGGACGTTTCATTTACGGAAGGCGCATGCATTGAAGCGGTTATTGTTCCTGATGCATTTAATATTCTTACTTGTCTCAGTAAAAATAAATCGGGAATTGAAATTCCTTGGGACCGCGTTCGAAGAATCGGCGATGATGTTATTCTTGTTGATATCGGACTTGAGACGTGCAAATAAAAACCTTATGCGAAACAGCACAGTTGTTGTTTCGCATTTTATGGAAAAAATGCATTTTTTCCAGCTTGAATAATACTCAAAAATTAACAAATTCTATTTTGGGTACTTTACGAATGGATAAAAAGGATGTATAATATCTATATGACTTTGGTGCAGAGGTAGATTCAGCTTGAAATGCATTTTTTGCGCACATCCAGAGAGCCGCGTGGTCGATTCAAGACAGTCGGACGACGGAAGCCTTATCCGCAGAAGACGCGAGTGTTTAAATTGCTTCAGACGCTTTACTACCTATGAAAAGGCCGAGCCTGTCCGATTAATGGTAATCAAAAAAGACGGCACGAGGCAGCCCTTCGATTTAAACAAGCTTAGGCTTGGAATACAGAAGGCATGCGAAAAGCGCCCGGTATCTGAAGAGGCAATCAGTGAAATTGTGGACAGAATCCACATGGATGCGATTTCCGCTTATGACGATGATATCCCGGCAAGTGAAATCGGCAGAATGGTTCTTGAGAGCTTGAAAACTGTCGATCAGGTGGCATACGCCAGATTCTCGTGCGTGTATCACGAAATCAGCGATCTTGAAAGCTTTGCGTATGAGCTTGAAAGATTATTATCGAAACTCCCGGAGGGTAAGGCTGACTAAGGGTCAGATGATATATCCAAATACGATAGAAAAGGGGAAACGCAAATGGCAAACAACGAACTGATTCTCGCTGTTGATGACGAGGCTCATATCCTTGAACTCCTCTCCTTCAATCTTGAAGCATCCGGATACCGCGTAGTGACCGCGGCGACCGGTGAGGATGCCCTCGTTGTATGCGCACATGAGCGTCCTACGCTCGTGCTGTTGGACATCATGCTGCCCGGCATTGACGGTATGGAAGTATGCCGCAAATTAAAGAGCAGCCCGACTACTGCAGACATTCCGATCATCATGCTTACCGCTAAGGGTGATGAAGTGGACAAGATTCTCGGCCTCGAACTCGGCGCCGACGATTACATTACCAAGCCTCTCTCCGTTCGTGAGCTCATCGCCCGCGTTAAGGCGCTTCTTCGCCGTGCC
>JAZSFI010000248.1:0-9549 GCA_045532135.1 Clostridia bacterium
GTCAGATTCTGATGGACCGAATTCAGAAGGACGCCGATCACGACGCCGCCCTCATCGTGCGCGATATCGAATCCCGCGCCAAGGAAGAGGCCGACAAGAAGGCAAGAAACATCATCTCCCTTGCCATTCAGAAGTGCGCCGCCGATCACGTGGCTGAGACCACTGTTTCCGTCGTCGCGCTCCCCAATGACGATATGAAAGGCCGCATCATCGGCCGCGAAGGCAGAAACATCCGCACCCTCGAAACCGCCACCGGCGTCGATCTCATCATCGGCGATACACCCGAGGCCGTCATCATTTCCGGCTTCGATCCCGTTCGCCGCGAAATCGCCCGCGTTGCGCTTGAAAAGCTCATCATGGACGGACGCATCCATCCGGCGCGCATCGAGGAAATGGTGGAAAAGGCCAAGCGCGAAGTGGAAAACCAGATCCGCGAAGCCGGTGAATCCGCCGTATTCGATACCAATCAGCATTCTCTGCATCACGAGCTGGTTCGCCTGCTCGGCCGCATGAAGTACCGTACCAGCTACGGTCAGAATGTTTTGAAACACTCTGTTGAGGTTTCGCACCTTGCCGGCGTTATGGCCGCGGAGCTCGGCGCCGACGTTCAGCTTGCCAAGCGCGCAGGACTTCTGCACGACATCGGCAAGGCCATCGACCACGAAGTTGAAGGTACCCACGTCACCATCGGCGCAGACCTTGCCAGAAAATATCATGAGAGCGAAGCCGTCATCAACGCCATCATGGCGCATCACAACGATGTGGAGCCCCAGACCGTTGAAGCCGTGCTCGTTCAGGCCGCCGACGCAATCTCCGCTGCGCGCCCCGGCGCAAGACGCGAGTCGCTTGAAAACTACATCAAGAGACTTCAGAAGCTTGAAGAAATCGCCAATTCCTTTGACGGCGTAGACAAGTCCTACGCCATCCAGTCGGGCCGCGAGGTTCGCATCATGGTTCGTCCCGAGGATGTCAACGACGCAGGTACGCTGATTCTCGCCAAAGAGATCGTAAAGCGCATCGAAGCCGAAATGGAATATCCGGGTCAGATCAAGGTAAACGTAATCCGCGAAACCCGCGCCATCGAAATGGCGAAGTAAGAAAATTTATGCCCCGCGCCGAAAAGCGCGGGGTTTTCGTTTTCGCAAACGCATTTCAAAATCCGCCTTTTCCTTCGTTTATAATGAACTCATAAACAAACGAAAGGCGGATTTACATTATGAAAAAGCTGATTGCCCTCGCCCTGATCATTGTCGCCGGATTTTTCGGATACAAACACTTCTTTGCCAAGAGCGAGGTTCCCGAGGGGATTGACAAAATCCGCTATACCACTTGCACCGTTTGCAGAGGAAACAGCGCTTGCTGGCGCTGCAACGGCGACGCCTATCGCGACGGACGCAGATGCGGAAATTGCGATGGCACGGGAAAGTGCACCAATTGCCTCGGAGCAGGCAAGTATATGGTCTATGTCATCGACGGACGGGATTACGTCGAGTGCGGCGCCTGCCACAAAAATGGCGCCTGCGGCCTTTGCGACGGCGCGAGGATCAAGGACTACGGATCCATGTTCTAAAACCGCATCATCGACGACTGCCAGATGTGCAAGGGAAGCGGCCTTTGCACGCGCTGCAAGGGCTATGGATTTACCGCACTTTCGTCGTTCTGACGGAGGCGGGAGAATGAGATTTGCAAGTAAAGACAGCGACTTTTGCAAAAGAATCCCTTTGCAAAAGCCGCTTGCTCAATCGGGCGGGGGCTTTGCTCCCGCCGCGTTTTACGTTAGTCTTCTATCTTTACATATTCAATGACTTCGCCGTCGTCGATGAAGTCGTAAGTGTCAAAGCCTCTTTCATCGCATTCGATTTCGCCGTCCTGATTGTCGTAGGGATCGTAATATTCGTGTTTCTTGGGCGGGTTGAAGGGCGTGTAGTAACGGCGGTTGGCGATCATGCGGAAGGGGTCGAGGTTTCCGAAATAGAAGCTCCAGCATTCCATGTCGCCGTTTCTCCAGCCGCCTCCGCCGTAGGAGGGATCGGCAAACAGCCAGCCGAATTCCTCGGTGTAGAACTGCGCCCAGTCGTGGCAGCCGGAATCGTCCTTTTCAACGGTTCTGCCGCTCTGCCAGCGGGCGGGGATGCCCAGAATGCGGCAAAGGGTGATAAACAGGATGGCCTGCATGCCGCAGTCGCCCTTCTGGTTGATGGCAGTGAATTCGGGGTGATTTTCAACCAGAATATAGGAGCGCATGAAGGAATAGCGAACGTTTTGGGTCACATAATCGTATACGCGCTTGGCAAGGTAAAGAGGTCTTGTTTCATCGCCCGCGATGAACTTGGCAAGCGCCCTGAGGTAGGGCGTGAAGGTGATCTGAGGGATTTGCTCTGAAAGGTCGTCTTCGCAGGGCGGGATGGCGTTCGGGTATACGATGTGGGGCGTGTCTTTAAAGGGATCGACAAACTTCACGCGGTTTTCAAAGGTGTAGGTGACTTCAAAGGGCTTGTTTTCGGAAAGAAAACGGCGGTAGCAGACGGCTCTTTGGAATTCGTCCGCCGGCGGGATGAACGCATCGGGATCAGCGGTGATTTCAATCTTGCCGGCGTCCTGCTGCGCGCTGGCCGCAGGAACGGGCAGATGCGCGGTGTAGACGGTGTTGGGAATAAAGCGGTCGTCCTTTACCTGAATGGAGCGCTTCAAAGTGAATCTGTAGGCCAGTTCGCCTTTTTCGCGCATTTCGGTTCGGGCATTTTTGTCGGTGGGATCCTTTGCGCGGTCTTCTTCCTTGATCTGACGGGCGTGAAGATGCGGATGCATTTTAATAAGCGCGCCGATGCAGGAGGAAAGATATTTCTTTTCGCCGTTTACGTAGATAAAATCGATATCGCCGGCATCTTCAAAAGCGTCGAATTCTTCGCCGGTGAAGTTTAATATGCGGGTATTGGCGTATTCAATCGCCTGATCCCTCGTGTAGGGATAGCGGATTTGCATGCGCTCGATCAGGCCTTTTTCCACGATCAGGCGGTCCCGAAGCATGGGCGTGATGTTTTCTTTTTTGAGGCGCGCGTCGATTTTGCGCAGGGTTCCCTCAAAATCTCCGGCCAGCTTGCTTTTCAAAATATCGTCCGGAAGATCATAAATCAGGCTGTTTAAAGGAAGTCGCATAGAATGTATCCCCTTTCAGGCAGTATTTTATAGTTTGAGCGATTGTCCGTTTGCGCGAAGCCACTTTCTCCAGATGTCGTATCCGGGCATTCGCGCTTCCACTTCCTTCCAGAATTTTTCAGAATGATTGAAGTGGATCAAGTGGCACAGCTCATGGATAACCACATAATGAAGCGCTTCCTTGGGCGCCAATATGAGTTTCCAGTTGAAATTAAGATTCTTTTTGCTGGAGCAGCTGCCCCAGCGGGTTTTCTGCTCGCGGATGGTTACGCGCCCGTATTCGCGGCCGACAGTCGGGGCGTAAAGAAGCAGGGCTTCCCGGATTTTCAAAAGCGCAAGCTTTGAAAGATATTTTTTGATTTCCTCTTCGACGCGCCGACTGTCTTCAGAGGGAACGGATACATGCAGAACGCCGTCCAGCAGGGTAACCCCGCTTTTTACCGCGCGGATCACTTTAACGGGCGTTTTTTTGCCTTCGATGAGAACGCCGTTTTCGATTTTGAACGCATCGTCCTTTTTTTGAAGCGCATACGACGCATGCGCGTCCATAATCCAGTCCCAGCGCGAAAGGACGAGATTATCCATTTCACGAAGACGCGCATTTTTGGGCGCATATACGCGCACTTTTCCCTCGGGCAGCGCCTGCAAAAGCACATTTTTTCGCCCGACAGAGCAAATCAGCGTGTATTCGAGCGATTTTCCGCCCTTTTTTACGATTCGTTTCATGAACGCCGGCTTTCTTCCATTTCGCCTGTGATCAGGCGGGCATAGGTTTTCTGGCTGTTCAATACGCGCTGAAGTCCCTTGGCAAGACAATCCTCGGGCGATTCGGCGATTCTGACGGGAAGCGAGGTTTCCTCTTCGATGGTTTTTTTGAAATCCATCAGCCGCGCGCCGCCGCCGGTAATCACAAAGCCGCGCAGGGAAATATCGCCCGCGATTTCTTCAGGCAGGAACATGACGAGCTTTCTGCACATCTCGCCGGCTGCGTCTACAATTTCCTGAAGGCTGCGCTTGACAAGAAGCGCCGGGATTTTTTTCTTTCCGGGGAGGTAGGTTTTGTAGTCGAATACATTTTTTTCGACTGCTGCGTTGTCGTTCAGGTCGGCTTTTCCAAGCTCCGTGATTAATTCTCTTGCGGTTTTGGGGCCGACAGAGCAGCCCAGATACATGCGGATGTTTTCGATGAGCGATTGATCCGCGCGGGCGGTTCCGAAGGGCAGGTGGGCGGATTTCACGATTCTGCCGCCCGAAATAACCGCCGCCTGCATTTGCTCCGCGCCGATGTCCAGAACGCAAACCGCTTCCGGCTCCATCACTTTTTCACCCGCGCCAAGCGCGCATAAAATGGCGGAGGAAACAACCGCCACGCCCGAAATGCCTTCGTCCAGCATGCGCTTTTGCATCTCTTCCACGCTGTCTTTGCGCATGGTTTCATTTACGCTTACGAGGACGGTGCTTTTTTTCAGAATCGCCTCGTCCTCGTCTAAAATGATGCGCGCCCACTTTGCAAAGAGATTGGCGCGGTCCACAACGCCCTGATTTACGCTTTTTACGAGGGAAACGCCCTTGGGCGTGCGGCCCAGCATCATGAGAGCGTGGTCGCCCCATGCAAAGGGCGTGCCGCGGCCTTCGCGTATGGCGGTGTAGGTCGATTCCCGAACGATTTGCGGCGTTCCTCTTTTTACAAGGCGCAAATTTTCGCTTCCTGCGTCAATCCCGTATTCCCAAAGCATTCGCCTTTTGTACCTCCGATTTTTGACATTTGTATTTTTCGCGTGTTGCCATACCGCCGCGAAGATGCCTTTGCGCAAGATTCCGGTCGATCACTTCGCCGACTTCCTCGTAAAGACCGCGGCTTAATTCCTTCAGACGCACGCGCATATCCTTATGAACCGTGGTTTTGCTGACGCCCATGTGCTTTGCACAGTCGCGCACGGTGGCGCCTGTTCTGATGATGTATCTGGCTTCCTCTTCCACCCTGAGTGAAATATCGCTTCTCAAGAAGCATCGCCTCCGGCATAAGCTTTTTAAGGCTATGCGGAAGGCTTCGGGGTGATGAGTGAAGGCAGGAGGCCGTCTTTAAAGACTGCCTCCTATGAGGAAGGTTTGAAACTTCTTTTCCTCAGCCGACCAGGGCATGAATCGCGCGGCGGATTTCGCCTTTGCCTGCGTTCATTTTCTCGAAATTGGCGATAACCTTATCGGCAAGGCCTGCTTTTACGAGGTTTACGCCGAAAATGGTTTCATCTTCCAGGATGGGCAGAAGCTTTTCTTTGACGCCATCGTTGCATCCGAACTGAACGCCCGAAAGACGCTCCTTCATTTCGTTAAGACGAGGATCGGGCGAGATCGCCATTTCGTTTCCGTCATCGTCAATGCCCATAAGATATCTGATCCAGCCGGCCTCGGTAAGCGCGATACCCTCCAAAACGCCGACGTCCATGCCCTTTTCAAGGTATTCCTTGATGGTTTCGCCGAAACGGATGGACAGCTTCTGAGAGGTGTCGGTCGCGATGCGCTGGGGCGTGTCGGGCAAAAAGCAGTTGGGCAGGCGGTCGTTCAAGACTTCGCCCAGGAAGGTTTCGGGCTTCATGATGCCGGGATCGGTGACAACGGGCATGCCCTCGACATAGCCGATGCGGTTGACAAGCGCCTTGAGATCGGAATCGTTCATTTCCTGCCAGATGGTTTTGAAGTTTAAAAGGCAGCCGAAAATGGCAAGACAGGTGTGAAGCGGATTCAAGCAGGTGGTTACCTTCATGCGCTCAACGCGTTCGACGGTCTCGCGGCTGGCATAATATACGCCCGCCTTGTCAAGCGGCAGCTTTCCGTTCGGGAAATCGTCCTCGATTACGAGGTACTCCTTTTCTTCCGCGTTTACAAACGCGCTGGTGTAGGTGTTTTTGCCTGTTACGATGAGGCCTGCGTCTTCAAAGCCGTCTTCGCCCAGAATTTTCATCACGTTTTCGTCCGGACGGGGGGTGATCTTGTCGATCATCGACCAGGGGAAGGAGACCTTTTCGTTTAAATACTGAACAAAGCCTGCGTCCACATGGCCGTTTTCAAGCCACTTGTTTGCGACCATTTTTACAACATTTTCAAGCTTTTCGCCGTTGTGGGAGCAGTTGTCCATGCTGACAAGCGCGATGGGCTGGGCGTTTTTGAGATAACGCTTGTACATGAGTTTGGTAAGATAGCCCATCAGGCCTTTTGCGTCCTCGGGCTTGCCTTCCGCGTCCTTCCGGGCAAACGCGGGCGCATAGCCTTTTTCGGTGATCGTGAAGCTGGCCATCATCAGAGACGGCTTTTCGAAAATTTCGATGGCGCGCTGATCGTCTTCGATCGTCAGCGACTCAACAACCGAACCCAGCACTTCCTTTTTGACGCTGCCGGTGGAGATGAGGGTTACGCCGACGGACAGATTGTCGAACGGGCGATACGCCTTTTCGATGATTTCGGAATCAAAGCCTTCAAATACAACGATTCCGGTATCCATTTCGTTTTTGTTCAAAAGTCGCTGTGCAACGCCGCCCAAAAAGGCTCTGAAAATGTTTCCGGCTCCGAAGTGAATCCACTTGGGCGCGTTTTTTGTGTTTTCGGTCACTCTTTTGACATCGTATTCGGGGAGGGCATAACCCTTTTCCTGCCATACGGTTTTGTTTTCAAGCGCGCTGAGATTGAGTTTCATTTCCCTCATCCTCCTATACTTTCCTATTATAATCATACCACTTTTTGATTCTTTACACAATAGGAAAACGACAGGGAATTTCGCGCAGTTGCGTATCGGCGGCAGGAATTTTGCCTGCCGTCATCGAAATACTTTTGTAATAATCGAAAGAGGGGAGGAATCGGTATGCGCTGGACGGCGGATCAGGCGAAGGTTATTCAGTCAAGAAACAAAAATCTGCTGGTTGCGGCGGCGGCGGGCTCGGGCAAGACGACTGTTTTGGTTGAGCGCGTGATGTGCCTTGTGGAAGAGGGCGCAAACATCGACGAAATGCTGATTGTGACCTTCACCCGCGCAGCGTCAAACGACATGCGCGAAAAATTCCGAAAGCGATTCCGTGAAATTGCCCAGATGGGCGTTCCCCACGCGCAGGAGCAGCTGGAGCGGCTTGAAAACGCGTCCATTTCTACGCTCCATTCCTTCTGCACGGACGTTTTGAGAAATTATTTCGAGGCTGCCGGCGTGGATCCGATGTTTCGCATCATTGACGATGCAGAGGATAAGCAGCTGACCGAGCGCGCCATGGACGAGGCGCTGGAAAACGCGTATCTTACGGGCGGCGAAGGCATGGATGCGCTTGATTTTGCCAGAGGCCCCATGCGCGTGCGCTCGCTTGTTATGGATATGCACGCGTTTTTGAAGGAGCGCCCCGATCCTGAAATGTGGTTTGAAAACGCTCTTGCACTCATGGACGGAGACGGCGAAATCTGGCTGAAGGCGCTGGAGGATTCGCTCAGGGAGAAGCTTTCAAGCGCATTGGCGCTCAATGATTACGCGATATATCTTGCCGGACAGCCGGAGGGGCCGAACCACTATGTGCCCGCGCTGGAAGCGGACGCGCAGGCAATCCAAACAATCATGAACGCGCCCTATCGCCGGATGAACGCGCTGATCAATTCCTTTAAACAGGTTACGCCCAAGCCGGCAAAGCGAACAAAGGCAGAAGATAAAACGGAAAATCAGATTTATCTTATGGAAACCATGTCCGCCGTTCGCAAAAAAGTGAAAACTGCGGTGGAATCGGCCAGAAAAACCGTTTCTCTGGACGCGGATCTGTCGATGGAGGATATAAGGAAAAACAAAAAATGCGCCGTAAAGCTTTACGAAATTGCGAAGGATGTTGATCAGCGCCTTCGCGCATACAAGGAAAAGCGGTGCGCGCTGACGTTTAACGATCTTGAGCATTATACGCTGAAGGCGCTTTCCGATCCGAGGGTGTCTGAAAGCATCAAAAAACGGTTTTCCTATGTGTTTGTCGATGAATATCAGGACACAAGCGACGTTCAGGAAGCCATTGTTTCCAAAATTTCGCGCGAAAACAACCGCTTTATGGTCGGCGACGTCAAGCAGTCCATTTACCGCTTTCGTCAGGCCGAGCCCAAGCTTTTTTTGGAAAAATACGAAAGCTACAAATCGGGCGGCGAAAACGAGCTGATTGTTCTTAAACAGAATTTCCGTTCCCGCGCCTGCGTCATTGATTTTGTCAACCACGTTTTTAAGCGCGTGATGCACGGCGGCGCAAGCGAAATTATTTATGATGAAGACGCAATGCTTTATCAGGGGCGCGAATTTGAGGGCGAGGATGATAAAACCGAAGTGCACATCATCGAAAAATCTGCACCGGAGGACGACAACGGGGATGAAAGCGACGCCGATGAACTGACGGACGCCGAGCGGGAGGGCTGTGTGATTGCAAAGCGCATTCACGAGCTGCGCGGGGAGAATCCGAATTTAAAATACCGGGATATCTGCATTCTGACGCGCGTTCGCGTAAATGCACTGAGCCTGATTGCGCAGGTTTTGTCCGAAAACGGCATTCCTGCCTATGCGGATGCGTCTGAGAGCTATTTTGACGCGCTGGAAGTTATGGAGATTATGTCGGTTCTTCACCTGATTGTGAACCGCAGGCGCGATATCGACCTGATTTCCGTTCTGCGCTCGCCCATTGTTGCGCTTACGACAAACGAGCTTGCCAAAATCCGCGCAAAGCAGAAGAGCGGATCGTTTTTCGATGCGGCGATGGAGGCGTCGGAAAACAATGAAGTTTTAAGCGCCTTTTTCGAAAAGCTTGATGCGTGGCGCGCGCTTTCGCGCTCCATGCCGATCGCCCGTCTGATCCGGAAAATCGCAAATGAAACCGGCTTTTATGCCTATGTGGGCGCGCTTCCCGGCGGACAGCAGAGGCAGGCAAACATCGATATGCTCTGCAGCCGCGCCATGAACTATGAAAACGCAATTGGCGGTTCGCTTCCGGAATTTTTGGAATATGCCGCGCTCATGCGCGCAAGGGGCGACGGCGAAAGCGCGCACACTCTGAGCGAAAACGACGACGTTGTGCGCCTGATGACCGCTCACAAGAGCAAAGGTCTTGAGTTTCCGGTCGTGTTTGTATCGCTTCTTGGAAGAAAATTCCGCACGCAGCGCGCCGACGACAAGCTGACCGCCCACAGGGATCTGGGCGCTTCGCTCATGCGTATGGACGAAACGCTTGAAACCATGCGCGACACCATTGCCCGCCGCGCCATTGTGGAAACGGAAATCAGACAGGACCGCGCAGAGGAACTTCGCGTGTTTTATGTCGCGCTCACCCGTGCGCAGTCGCGCCTGATTCTGACCGGGTGCGTAAGAAATCTTGAGTCCTCAAAAACCGATTGGCAGATTGC
>JAZSFI010000357.1:0-5357 GCA_045532135.1 Clostridia bacterium
GTCGATGGTGAAGGTTGTGATGTGCGTAAGCGTCCGTCGCGCGTTCACATCGGCTTCGGAAGGCTCGGTCGGCAAGGCGGATGCTTCGAGGACGGCGGCTTCGCTGAAGGATTCTTCGATGCCGTTTTGCGCGATAAGAGCGCTCAAGCGCGCGGAGATATCGTCCGAAAGACCGATTACGCGCTGGATGCGCACCTTCATGTGGCTGCCTTTTTTCGGATATTTGCTGACTTCAAAAAGACAAAGATCTCCGTTTTGCGCAATGGAAAAATCGCCCTCGACTTCGATGCGGGCGGGAAGTTTTCTGTCGTTTGTCAGGGCAAAAGCGAGCGGAGCAGGCTTGTAGCGTCCGGGACGGGCGTGCTTTTTGCTCTTTCGGCGGCTGATGGGTTCGATCTCTTCAATGAAAAGGCTTCCCGTAATCAGCGTATGGGCGCGCTTTACGACCTTAACAAGTGTTCCGCGCGGGCGGTCCGACTTGATGGGGCGCACGTGGATGAGATCTCCGTCCATCGGGATTTCGTCCGTCATGTCCAGATAATAGTCATCGCCGCCGTCGACGGGGATGCCGAAGGCAGGGGCGCCCGGCAAAACGCGGGCTTTGCACAAAACGACTTCCATCATTTTAAGCGGCGCGTATTTGTAGTGCTTGGTGAGAACCGCGCGTCCGTTTGCTACGAGCTCGTTTAACGCGTTAAACCCGTCCTCCGGGGAAAGGCCGGCTGCGAGGGAGAGGGTATGCGCATCTGTCGGGCGCTTGAGCGCGGACAAGGCTTCAAGCATGATTTCCGTATTCAAGTGAGTTCTCCTTTAATTTGGGCTGTATTTCAGTATTGCCTTAAACGGCATCGGCTATGAATATCAAAGCAGAAAGAAACGGCATGCAGCGTTTGCTGTATGCCGTTTCGTGATTTTGTTTGAATGCTTATTCGGCCTCAACGGGAGTGGCCTCGGCTTCGGTGGTGGGCTCGACGGGGGTCGTCTCTACGGGAGCAACCTCAACGGGAGTAGCCTCGGCTTCGGTGGCTTCTGCGATCTCGGTGTAGACAACGGTGATGGTGGTGTCAAAACCGGGCATCTTCTCGGGCAGCGGCTCGCTCCAGTCTACAGTGTAGCCTTCGGGCGCTTCGGGAAGCGTAACAGCAGACAGATCAACGGGCTCGCCGTAGGTGGCGGTTGCGGTGAAGAATACCTCGTGGTCATGGGCTTCGCCGGCAGTGGCAACTTCTTCAACGGGGTTGTGGCCGTCCTGAACGGTCAAAGTGAACTGGCCGATTTCATACTTGGCATGAAGCTCATAGTTCTTGCCGTCCATGGTGTCGGGAAGTTCCTTGTCCCAGGTGCCGACATAGCCTTCCTTGGTGGGAACGGCGTAGTCATAGATTTCGCTGCCCTTGGAGTAGGTAGCGCGCTTCTGCTCGGCAGTGTAGGAAGCAAGCTCTTCTTCGGTGAAAGTTGCGCCGTAGAGAAGCTGCTGGACATAAATCTCGTTTTCGAAAGCGGGGAAGATTTCTTCGCCGTTTTCGTCAAAGTACTTAACGGTAAAGGTGCGGGCAGAGAACCAGGTGGTGGCGATGGCCAGAATGACGAAAGCGCAAGCGGCAACCTTGGTGATGAGAAGGAGCTTGCCTTCAACGCCCTTGGACTTGGATTTGCCAAGGAAAGTTTCGGCAGCGCCGCCGATGGCGCCCAGACCCTGCTTGTTGCCTTCCTGCATCAGAACGACAACGATCAGAACCAGAGAGATAAGGATGAGTAAGATATTGATGAAAACAGTCATTGAGATTTCCTCCCCGAATTTACGTTACGCGGTTCATCCGCGACGATAAGGCATAAAGCATTATGTATTATAACACGCTTCTCTCAGGATATCAACTGCTTTTTTCGTGAATTTTCAAAAAAGTCGTGCATGAATTTGAATTTTCGCGTTATTTTTTCTGTGATGGCTTCTATTATATACGGAATGTGCGTATGAGTTTAATGAAATTGCGCTCATTTGTGTGAAATACAAATACCGGCCGGCGAAATGGACATAAAAGTGACAGGACAAGATATGACGGAGTTATTACGAGATATTGCGCCAAAATTACAAAATGATGTAAAAATATGCCAAAACTTGAAACATAAACATGAAGGATGTAAAATGAGTATACTTATGGGATAGCTATGTTTATTCGGACGGGGGGAGTATGAAATGCGCAAGAGGACGGCGTGTGTTTTCCTTGCTGCAGTCATCTTTTTTATAATATGTACATCCTGCGCCTTGGCTGAAACGGGCGCGATTCGAACCTATCTGACGTTCCGCATTACCACGCAGACGCAAAGCGCCATCGTGGATGTCGGAGAGGATCTTCAGATTGAAGTCGGCGTGGAAGGCGTTGAGCCCACCCGCTATCAGTGGTATTTTGAAGGCGAAGCGATCGAAGAAAACGGAAACGAACGCATCTATAATCTTCTCAATGCGCAGGTGGAAGACGCTGGCATCTACACGATAGAAGCCTATACGGGCGACAGGCTCGCGCTTAAAGTGGAGGTCAATGTTCGCGTAATCAATCCGACCGTGATCCCCGCTTCAGGCGATCATTCTCTGCCGGTGGAAATTGCATTTGCATTTGCAGGCGCGGCGGTTTGCCTGATGGCGATCCTTATTAAGAAAAGACGCGTTCAAGCGTAAGGTATGCGTTTATCTGATTTTCCTGTGATCCGCAGGCACAATGCGGATCACTTTTTTTGAGGGAGGAAGAAATCATTGTCGAAGAGCTTTGAATTTGAGCTGCTGCACATTTGCAGGCAGACAGGCGCGCGCAGAGGCCGCCTGCATACGCCCCACGGCGTGATCGAAACGCCCATTTTCATGCCTGTCGGCACGCAGGCCACGGTCAAAACCGTTTCGCCTGATGAGCTGAAGGATTTAAACGCCCAGATTATTCTGTCCAATACCTATCACCTTCACCTGCGTCCGGGTGAGAATCTGGTCGCGGAGGCGGGCGGGCTTCACAAGTTTATGAACTGGGATCGCCCCATTCTGACGGACAGCGGCGGATTTCAGGTGTTTTCCCTGGCGTCGCTTCGAAAACTCACCGAAGAGGGCGTAACCTTCCGCTCGCATCTTGACGGCAGCAAGCATTTCTTCTCGCCCGAAACCTCCATTGGCATTCAGGAAAAACTCGGAAGCGACATCGCCATGCAGTTTGACGAGTGCTCGGCCTATCCCTGCTCCTACGATCAGGCGCAGAAGGCCATGAAGCGCACCATCCGCTGGCTTCACAGATGCATGGACGCAAAAACCAGAGACGACCAGGCGCTGTTCGGCATTGTTCAGGGCGCGTTCTTTAAGGATCTGCGCATTGAGTGCGCAAAGGAAATGGGCAAGCTCGATCTTCCCGGCTTCGGCATCGGCGGTCTTTCCGTGGGCGAGCCCAAGGAAATCATGTATGATATGCTGGATGCCATCAATCCTCATATGCCTGAAGGAAAGCCCAGATATCTGATGGGCGTCGGCTCGCCCGACTGCCTGATTGAAGGCGTGATCCGCGGCGTTGATATGTTTGACTGCGTGCTTGCCACCCGTGTCGCCCGAAACGGCACCTGCTTTACGCGAAACGGCCGCCTCGTCATCCGTAACGCCAAATATGCCCACGACTTTGGTCCCTTGGACGAGACATGCGACTGCTATGCGTGCAGGAATTTTTCCCGCGCCTATATCCGCCATTTGCTCAAAGCGGAAGAGATTTTCGGCCTGCGCCTTTGCTCGCTGCACAACCTACGTTTCCTGACCAAGCTTATGGAAGATGTGAGAAGCGCCATCGAGCAGGATGCGCTTGGCGACTTTATCGAGGATTTCTACGCAAAACACGGCCGAGGCAACTGGTAGGAAACCATAAATTTACGCGTATATCGAAATTAGGCGTTGTTTTTATCGGCCGGTTTCGGTATAATAATAAAGTAATGACTTTTAAAGGAGATTGTTCACATGCTTGATTTCGTATCTCTCGCAACGCTTCTTGACGGAAATACCCCTGAGGCCCCGGCCGGCGGCGGTCTGATTGGTATGCTGTTCCCGCTCATCCTGATGGTTGTCATCTTCTACTTCTTCCTCATGCGTCCCCAGAAGAAGAAGGACAAGGCTGTTAAGGACATGCTCGCTTCCCTCAAGGTCGGCGACCGCATCCTGACCATCGGCGGCATCTACGGCACCATCACCGGCCTTCGTGACGATCAGGTCATCATCGCCGTCGGCGCTCAGAAGACCACCATGCACATGGCCCGCTGGGCGATCAAGTCCGTTGAGGATGCGCCCCTCGAGAACGACGCCGAGCCCGAAGTATAAGTAAGGAAAAGCACAGGTCCGCAGGAATAATCTCCTGCGGGCTTTTTTCTTTGCAAATTGACACCCGCCTTCAAATTCTGTATAATAGATAAGAAGAAATTTCCGGAGCGTGCTTATATGGAAATCAATGATCTTTGCGGTATTTTGGAAGCCATTTTATATGTTGCAGGCGAGCCTGTCAGGGTGGATCAGCTTGCGCATGCTTTAAACCTTACGCAGATGGAGCTGGAGCCCGCGATTGAGAAACTGAGGGACAACTGTCTTCTTGAAAAGCGCGGTCTTCGCTTAAACCGCCATGGCGCGGAGATTCAGATGTCAATCAATCCCGATTATGCCAAATACGTGGAAATGCTTTTGCAGCCCATTCAGAAGCAGTCGCTTTCGCAGGCGGTCATGGAGACGCTTTCGATTATTGCGTACCGCCAGCCTGTGACGAAGGCGGAGATCGAGGCTGTGCGCGGCGTAAAATGCGACTATTCAGTGCAGCTTTTACTGGCCAGAGGCCTGATTGAAGAGGCCGGGCGCAAGGAAACGCTGGGCAGACCGCTTCTTTATGTGACGACCGACCGTTTTTTGCGGCATTTCGGTCTGGAAGGGCTTTTTGAGCTTCCCAAGGTCAAGGAATTTGAAGACATGAACAAAGGGGAGGAAGAGAAATGAGACATCATATCGATACCATTCCCGTATGGGACGCCTACCGTCAGGACTGCGAATGTCCGCTGTGCCTTTTGGAGGAGGAAAACGAGGTCAATTATGTCAATGCCTTCATGGGCGGAAGCGTCATGGAGCCGGATGTGCGCGTTGAGGTCAACGAAAAGGGCTTTTGCGGACGGCATTTCAAGCTCATGCTCAACAACAACAACCGCCTGGGCGTCGCGCTCATGGCGCACACATATTTAAAGGAAACCATGGCGAAACTGGGCGCGACCCAGATGGCGGTAAACGAGCAGAAAATGGGAGGGCTTTTTTCCAGAAAAGCCGCTTCGGGAAATGATTTTTCAAACCTCACCGAATCCTGCATTTTGTG
>JAZSFI010000494.1:0-14676 GCA_045532135.1 Clostridia bacterium
AGACCGTTTCCAACGATCGTAAAAACGATAAATTTTTGAGGCGCATCAGGAATGCTTTCGACCATTTCACCAATTCCTCTAACTCTGCAAAAACCGCCTGCCACGCAATACGGAACGTCTGCGCCGAGTTTAAGACCGATATCCATGATTGTCTTAACCGGCAGTTTCAGTTTCCACATCTCGTTAAGCGCAAGAAGCGTTGAGGCGCAGTCCGCGCTCCCGCCGCCCATGCCGGCGCGTACAGGGATGCGCTTGTTGAGCGTAATTTTCACATTCCTTTTTTCGCCCGTATATTCGCAAACCGCACTGACCGCGCGATAAATAAGATTTTTCTCCATATTGGCCGCCGGCTTGTCGCCGATGGTCAAGGATGTAAAACGCGCATCGGAAATCGTGATATCGTCGGTAAGATCGACAGACTGCATCAGCATGTCCATTTCGTGATATCCGTTTTCGCGCCTTCCCGTGATATCCAGAGCCCAGTTGATTTTCGCCTGTGCTTTTACGGAAATCTGCATACAGTACCTCTTTTTATAAAAACCGGCGAAGGAGCTTCCTTCGCCGGCTTACTCTTTTATTCTTCCTCGTCGTCAAAATCGTCGTCGTCGAACGCGCCGTCTTCCAGAAGCTGAATGAGCTTTTCGCCGAGTTCTTCATCAACAGGGACAAACTCTTCCTCATCCTCGCCTACGGGAACAACCTTCATGATCAGAACCTCTTCGGGCTCGCAGCCTTCACAGGATTCCTCATTGCAAGCGTTGCACTTTTCTTCCTTCTCTTCGCTGTAGTCGGTCAGCATGGCGTATTCCTGACCCTCATAGAAGAAATAATCGAGCACTTCCATCGTAATTTCGTTGCCCTTATCATCCTCAAAAACAACCAGATCTCTCTCGTTTTCCATATATTCTTTTCTCCTTTCGGGGTTTCTCAGGGATTTCGCTTTCCTGAATACCACTGTATTATAACCAAGTTTCGGAAAAAAATCAACCATTGTTTTTGCTTGCTTTTTTTATCATTAGCGTGTAAAATGAAAAAAACGCAAACAACAATTCGGAGGCATAAAATGTATCGCGGAAAATTCATGATTTCAGGCGCCGACATAAACGAACATCTTTCTGTGCGCATGTCTGTTCCCGAGTTTTTGGGCGCCGGGCTTGATGAGCACGACAATATGGCAATTTTCGCCCTTATTTATGATGAAGAGGACGTGCCATGCGGATGCGGACGAATGTACATCGGTTCAGACAGCCGCTTTACCATCGATCTCATCGGCGTTCTGCCTTCTCACAGAAACCGCTATGTAGGCGATCTGATTACGCGAATGCTTCTTTATAAGGCGCAGGATCTCAACGCCGGTTCCGTTCGCGCGCTTGTTCCGGGCGATGCCGCGCTGTTTTTCTCCCGCTACGGTTTTCGTCCGATCGGTGAAAAAGGCGAGCTTTTCGGAAAAGAAGCGTATCTTATGCAGGTAGACGGCGATAAGATTTCCCTTGAAGGAAAATGCTCCTGCGGAAAAGGGAAATGCGAGGGCGAATGCGCAGGCTGCAAATAACGGGCATAAAAAAACAGAGCGATCAGGCTCTGTTTTTTCTTTACCCTTTCGTTATTCAGCTGTGAACACAATCGTCACGCTTGCCTGAACGCTGAGCTTTGCGCTCTGTACAACAGTCTGTCCAAATGCCGCGGAATCTTCCATAACGGCGTTTTTGAACACTGCATTTCTGGGGCTTTCGGACGTATAGGAGTAACCTTCGCTAATGGACTCGATACCGGTGATCGTAAGGCCTGCTGCCTTGGCAATGATCTGCGCTTTCTTGCTTGCATCGGTCACAGCAAAGATCAGGGATTCTTCTCTTGCCGGATCGGTATTCTCAGCAAAAAACTCGATGCCATCCAGCGTATTGGCGCCCGCTTCAAAAGCCACGTCGATCACGCTTCCGACATTCTCCATATCGTTTGTGCGGATCACAAGATAGGAGCTTGCGCTGTAGCCGACGATTTTTTCAATCGATCCGGAATAATCATATCTGGCGTTTATGCGGACCTGATCGGTATTGATGTCTTCCTTGGCTACGCCGCTTTCAATCAATGCGGCGCGAATGGCGTTGATCGCGCTGTTGACCTTTTCCTGTGCCTTGAGAACATCCTTCTCCATATGTACAACGCCGAGCGTAACCATGGCATAATCGGCGTTTACGAGCGTGGTTCCGCTGCCGCTGACGGTGATTCTCGTTTCGGCAAGCGCGGATGCGGCTGTAAGCATCAAAACTACGGAGAGAATAAAGGTAAGTACTTTTTTCATTCGTCAACCTCCTCTTTATTGCGCTTTCTATTCTTCTTAACGCTCTTTACAGTAAAGAGCGCAGCAAGTGCAATTACGCCAAGCAGCAACACAACCGGTGCGATTACGCATACGGAAACTACCATGTCCTGAAAGAAATCTCCGATCGCATTTAAAGACTGCTTGAATCCCTGCGCGCTTCTGTCTTTAAGCTTGGATTCTGCGGGCGTTACTGGCTCTGCTGCCGTCTTCATCAGGGTGATTTTCACCTTGGCATACATGAGATCGTTGTCTCTCGTGCCCTGAAGGCGCGTAAGCGCATCGATTTCTGCGTATATTTTATTGATTTCGTCATTCAAACGAAGAATAGTTTCCTCGTCAGCATTCTTTATCCGCTGGTTCAGCTCTTGCGAAAGCGCAATCTTGCTTTCGAGCCTTGCATCGACATTATAATAGATTTCGTCTGCGTTCTGGCTGAATCTTGAAACCGAAACCACTTCTGCTATATTCTCAGCCGCTGCAATGTAATCATCCATCAGTTCCACAGGAATTCTGGAAACGATTTCAGCATGATCTCCGTAAACGGAAAAATCTCTTATATCGTCAGATACATAGCCTTCGTATTCTTCTGTCAGATCGTAAATCGCCTTGATGTCGTTTTCAATCTGCGCAGATTCCAATAATACGTCCGCGCTCTTAATAATATTTTCGCCTTCATTATCTCCGACGATCATATCGTCCGCTTCGCCGTCGGATTCAATCACAAATGTATCGGAAGAAAACGCCATTCGGGTGTTCATAGCAGTCTCGGGGATTGCCGGCATATCCTGCGCCGAATCCGTCATGACCGCCTTCATAAGGCCTGTCGTTTTCTGATTCTCTTCAGGCTCTACGTATTTTGGCGGAAGAGCGCCTGTTCCGCGCATTGCAAACGTTGTGCCTACGAGTACAACAACCGCCGCAGCAACGCTCGTAAGAGCCTTGTACGCCCGTTTGAGCTTCTTATTTCTGATTTCCTTTCGGACTGCGCTTCTCCATGCAGCCTGCGCCTGTAAAGGAACGACAATATCATCGTCCATGCCCTTTACTTCGTTTTTTATCATATCGGAATAACGCATTTCCTCTTTGCAGGAAGGGCATTTTTCCGCGTGCGCCTTCATAAAAGCGATCTCATCCATCGACAGGGTATCGTCGATATATCCGTCAAGCAACGATCTGAATTTTCGGCAGTTCATTTCTTCGCCCATAAAAACGCACCTCCTTTCATATTCTTTAGACGATCGTATTTCCGAATAGTTCCTGATTTTTGGACAAAATTTCGCGAAGTTTTTCGCGTCCGCGGCTGATGCGGCTTTTTACAGTTCCTACATTCGTTGAAAGCATGTTCGCAATTTCTTCATAGCTGAATCCCTGAACATCGCGAAGCACAACGGCAGCGCGCATCTCCTCCGGAAGCATCTGTATCGCCTTAGAAAGATTGCGTTTGAGTTCGCTGTTTTCCACATGTCTTTCCGCCGTATTGTTTTCATCCACCGGAGCCCAACCCACTTCCAGCATCTGGTCAAGAGACTGCGCCTGCCGAACCTTTTTGCGGCGCAAATCGTCCAGACATGTGTTCATGGTAATTCTGTAAGCCCATGTGGAAAAAGACGACTGGCCTTTAAAAGTAGGCAGCGCTTTATAAATGCGCAGCATGGCGTCCTGAAGACAGTCCTGCGCATCCTCGCGGTTTTTGCACATGCGCAGCGCAACCGCATACATTTTCGATTCATGCTTTTCCATGAGAATTTCAAACGCCCGCGAATCTCCGTTCAGCGCCTGATCCACAAGGCGGTCATCATCTCTTTGCATCATTTCACCTCCGCGTAAATCTGCATACGCCTTTTAATCATACTACTATTTGCTTTTTTTGTAAAGGACTTGATTTTTTCGTTTGGATGCGTTATAATATCATCTGCGTTAAAAACGCGCCGGTGTGTTGGAATTGGCAGACGAGGCGGACTCAAAATCCGTTGGGCTAATAACCCGTGCGGGTTCGACCCCCGCCACCGGCATAAGAAAATGCACTTGTCTATGACAAGTGCATTTTCTTATGCAATGAAATAAATCCCTTCGGGATTTGTGAAATACGCTTACGCGTATGAAATAGCTGACGCTATGAAATACGCCGCGGCGTATATGGATTTATTTTATTTCATTTTTTGCGACAGCAAAATATTTCATAATCCGAAGGATTATTTCATATTGCGAAGCAATATTTCATTTCGTTCCCTCTTCAAGAATCTTATTCTCAATTTCATTCAGTTTTCGCAACGCATAGCTTTATTTTATGATTTGTGATACAATAACCACACGAGGTGAATCATATGAAGGAAAACAAACTCATTTGTCTCTCTATTGAATTTGCCATTCAAATCATAAAACTATGTGAAAATATCAAATGACATCATTCGCTAATCAATCAGTTGGAACGATCTGCAACCTCTTTTGGCGCCAATATTCATGAGGCAAATTATGCTCACGGAAAAGCAGATTTTATCTCAAAACTTCAGATTGCTCTGAAGGAATGCTACGAAACGGAGTTTTGGCTTAAATTGTTTGAAAAATCTGAAATCATAGAAACCTCTTTTTAAGTTGCTCTTAACAATCAATGCGGAACCATCCGCAGAATCTTAATTGCTTCCATAAACACCGCCAAGGAGACAAAAAAGTGAAACACTCTTTCAAAAACAACGAACTTGAATCCTTCCTGATTTTTCACCCCTCCCCGACCCGCCATGCAGCTGCAGACGGATTTCGTGCGCTTGCCATGCTTGGCGTAATGTGGTTTCACATCTGGGAACAATCCTGGCTTTCGCCTTCTTTTACTGTATTTGGGCATACCTTTGACTTCTCCCACGTTGTCCGAACCGGGTACATGTTTGTTGACATTTTCCTCCTTCTAAGCGGCTTTCTCATGTTTCTTCCTTATGCCAACAGCGCCTTTGACGGAACAAAATCTCCTTCCGTTTTATCCTTCTATAAAAAACGCGCCGCACGAATCCTTCCGCCCTATTATCTTTGCATTTTCATACTCTTTATAAGCGCATACGCAAACGGCGAATACTACACAAAAAGTGAAATGATGCGCGATTTATTATCCCATCTTACCCTCACGCATACGTTTTTTTCAGACACATATCTTTATTCGAAACTCAACGTCTCTCTTTGGACGATTGCGATCGAAGTTCAGTTTTATCTGATCTTCCCTCTCCTGGCCCGCGCCTTTAAGCGGTTTCCCATCGTTACTTATGCCCTTATGGTCGCCGCCGCGCACTGGTTCAGGTTTTCTTATGTTGCTCAGCTTGATGAAACTCAGCTGTATTTCAACCAGCTGCCTGCGATGCTGGACGTTTATGCAAACGGCATGCTCGCTTCATACGTTTATGTATATCTTTCAAAAACCGTAAAGCCCAACAAATCGCTTGCGCTTTTGTGTTCGCTTATCTTTGTATTTATTTTGTTCAAAATGCACTCCTTCTTCGAATATCAGCTCTATGAAGACGGACACGCAAATATTCGCTTGGGTCAAATGGAAAGGCGCTATCCCTTATCGTTTTTAATGGCTGTGCTTCTAATCATCTCCGCTTTTTCCCTGCGTCCCATTGTTTTTGTATTCTCGAACCGCGTCATGCGCTTTTTGTCTGCGATTTCCTTTGAAACCTATATCTGGCATAAAGTGATCGCTGATCAGCTCAAAAAATGGCGCATTCCTCCGTATAAAGCGCTTGAAAACCCGCAGGCAAACAACGAACCCATATGGCAATGGCAATATACCCTTTTGTGTTTCGCACTCGCCCTCTTCATTGGCGCAATTCTCACCTATGCATTTGAAAAGCCGCTTACAAAGCGCATTCTACGCTCTGAGCGGCCTTTGAAAGATTAATTCACTTTTTCCTCAAAATATTTAAGCTTGACGGTAAACTCGGCGCCTGCGCCAAGCTCGGAAGCAACGGATATACATCCTTCCATCCGGTCGACAATGCACTTTGCAATGGCAAGTCCCAAACCTGTGCCGGTTGTGCGCATGCGCGATTTATCCGCTTTATAAAATCGTTCCCAGATGTACGGAATATGCTTGGGTTCAATGCCTACGCCCGTGTCTTTCACTTTGACAAGCGCCTTGCATTTTCCTCTTTTTACGGTAACTGTTATCTTTCCGCCCTCCGGAGTAAAGCTGATCGCGTTATCCAGAAGAATCGTGATCAGCTGCTGAATCCTGTTTCCGAGGCCCAAAACGTATATATCCTCTTCCGCCTCATAAACAAGCTCAATACCTGCTTTTTCCGCGAGCATCCTCGTCGCATGAACCGCGCTTCCGACCGGCATCGAAAGCTGAACAGGTTCAAGCGCCTGGATGTTTTTTCCGTCCTGCAGTCTTGAAAGCTCAAGCATTTCGCCAATCATCTTTTCAAGGCGCATGGCTTCCTTGTCAATAATCCGATAGGAATCCTGCTTTTCTTCCTCGGTTTCAAGTATCCCGTCAATCAGCGGTTCGATCATACCGCGGATGCCTGTCAGAGGAGTTCTGAGTTCATGGGACACGTTTGCGATGTACTCCCTGCGCCTTTGTTCAAGTCTTATTTCCTCAGAAACGTCTCTTAAAAGACATACTCCGCCCAAAAGCACGCCCTGTGCATTCATAATGGGTGACGCAACAAGCGCAATGTCACGTTTGGAAGGATTGATAAATGTGTCCGTCTCCTCCGATGCATTTATCATGCATCTTTGAAGCAGCGCAAGAATTTTTTCTTTCTCCTTCGATCCAAGCGCATTTTTATCATTTTCCCAGCTGCTGATTTCAAGAATCGCAAGCGCAGAATCGTTTACATGGATGATGTTTCCGTCCTGATCGCAGGAAACGATGCCTTCGCCGATATTGTAAAGTACCATTTCAAGCTTGCATTTTTCATCCTTTAAGCGCGCGATAATGTCTTCAAGCTTCTCTGTCAGAAGATTAAGCGTCATTCCAAGTTTGCCGATCTCATCGTCTTTATAAATCTGCACACGCGTGGAATAATCTCCTTCGGCAATTCTGTGCGCAGCGTTCTCCATGTGGAGAAGGGGCTTTGTAAACCTTCTCGCAAGAAGCGTTGTCACAAACGTCACAAACATCATCGCAAGAAGCGCTGCGATCAGCATGCTTTTGATGATATCCTGCCAAACTCCGTTTACGCTTCCGGCGGGACGCGCAATCAGAAGCGCACCATACAGCGTTCCCTCTGCCGTATACAGCGGAATTGCAGCATAAATTGCGGACATCGAAAGAAAATCAATGTCACGGATGCCCGTTTTTTTTTGGCCCTGCAGCACTGATGAAATCAGCTGTACATCCGCCTTCTCTTCCACAGGACGGGACACAAGTTTCACGTCTGCATCAATACTTTTCGCATCTGATTCGCTTGCAAAAACCGCTTTATAACCCTGACTGATATAAACAATCCGGGCATCAAGCAGTCTTTGATATCGCTTGAGAATTGCCCAGTCCGGAGCCTGACTTGCATTTAATGCAATCGTCTGCGCCTGTTTAAGCAGCTCCTCTTTATGCCGGTTTTCAACATAATCCTTAACCAGATTAAACGAAAAAAAGCACGCAAGCATCAAAACGAGCACGACTACCGCCGAATAGCTCCTGAAGACGTTTGCGAATATTTTTTTGCTTCTTCCTTTTCCGAAGGGTATGTTCAATTTTTACGCATCTCCTGTTTCAAATCGGTATCCGACACCCCATACGGTCTTTATATCCCAGATATTTGTCTCTTTACACAGTTTTGCGCGGATACGCTTGATGTGGCTGTCGACAGCTCGGGTATCGCCCAAAAAATCATAGCCCCAAATGCTTTCAAGCAAATGCTCACGGCTGAACACCATGCCCGGATTACTCACCAGCGTCCAAAGAATCTCTATTTCCTTAGGCGTACAGGGAACCTCTTTGTCGTTCAGCGTAACAACAAAGGCATTCATGTTGATTTCAAGATTATGAATCCGGATCATCGTGCTGTTCGGCTGCTCTCTAATTTCATGCATTCGTCTTAAAACCGCCTTGACGCGCGCAAGCACTTCTCTGGGGCTGAACGGCTTTGTGATGTAATCATCCGCACCAAGCTCAAGACCGATGAGCTTATCGAATTCTTCCGTTTTGGCAGACAGCATGATGATGGGCGTGTTGGACTTTTTTCGTATCTCTCGAAGCGCTTCAATTCCATCGATCTTAGGCATCATAATGTCCATGATAATAATATCAGGATTAATGGAAAACGCCTGTTTGACTGCATTTTCCCCGTCATAGGCGCTGAAGGTATTATACCTCTCGCGTCTGAAATAATTGTTGAGTGACTGATGGACGTTTGGATCGTCGTCCGCAATCAAAATTGTATAGCCGGTCCGTAACTCTTCCACAATTTTCACCTCTTACGTTATGTATCTGAATTCTACCGTAAATATGTGGCGAAATTGTGTCTTTCCATAAAAATATGCATTTATACATCTCAATTCAATCGCAATTTGATCAAAAGCATCCGCTTTTATCCGGCGGATGCTTTTGATATATGGTTTAGTTTGCGCCCTGATCAAAGACAGCCTTGTTTGCGCCATAGAGCATTTTATAAAGTTCATAGGCCTTACTATAGGCGTCTCTGGTCTCACAAGACGGCGTATAGTATTTTTCGTCCTCTTTCAAAACCTTGATCGCTTCATTGAGGTTCTCCCAAACGCCTGCGCCGACGCCCGCAACAAGCACGGCTCCATATGCGCCGCCTTCCTTGGCTGCGCTCATGGTGTATACGGGAATCTCAAAGATATCCGCCGCCATCTGCTTCCAAAGCTCGGAAGAAGCGCCGCCGCCGGAAAGATATACCTTTTCGGGCTTTCCGCCTGCGCTCATCAGTTCAACAACCTGCTTTAAGGAATAAGTAACGCCTTCCATAACAGCGCGGGTGATGTCGCTTTTGGTCGTGCCGAGCGTGAGACCATAGAACATGCCGCGTGCGTTCGGATCCGGATAGGGGCATCTTTCGCCGGTCAGATAAGGCGCAAAGATAACGCCGTTTGCGCCCGGCGCAGATTTTTCAGCGGAATCATTTAAGACATCATAAATCTTTCTGCCCTCTTCTTTTGCAATGATTGCCTCTTCCCCCGCAAGATTCTTTGCATACCAGCTGTATGCGCCGCCCGCAGTCAGCGTGCAGCCAAAGGAGTGCCAAAGGCCGGGCTCGTTGTTGGCAAACATCTGAAGTTTCCCTTCAGGATTGTCCACATACTTGTCCATGCCCATGGAGACGTTTCCGCTGGTACCGATGACAACGCCCAATACGCCGGGCTTTACAAGACCGGTGCCGGTCGTCTGAATGACCGCGTCTCCGCCGCCTGCATATACGTTCAATCCTTCGGGAAGGCCGGTTTCCAAAGCGGCTTCCTTGGTGACGGTTCCGCAAAGCGCGGTGGATTCAACGGCTTCAGGGAAGATGGACTTGTTAAGGCCGGCGATTTCAATCAGTTCATCCGCCCAGGCTCTGTCCTTTGTGTTGAAAAATCCCGTGCCGGAGGCATCGGATACATCAATTGCAATGTTTCCGGTCATCTTTAAGCGAATGTAATCCTTAGGGCAAACGAAAACCTTCATCTTTTTGAAATTTTCGGGTTCTTCGTCTCTGAGCCAGAGAATTTTGCCGCCTGTATAGCCGGTGAGCATACGGTTGTTGGTATGCTTTAAAAGTCCTTCAAGACCGCCGGCCTTTTCTGTGATCCAGTCGCACTGCTTCTGCGTGCGCTGATCGCACCAAAGAATCGAAGGACGGATGACTTCGTTGTTTTCGTCAAGCGCGACAAGTCCATGCATCTGTCCGGAGAAGGAAATGCCGACAAGTTCTTCTTTGTTTACGCCTTCAAGAATATCTTTAAGACCGGCTTTCACGCCCTCCCACCAGTCGATGGGATTCTGTTCTGCCCAGCCGGCTTTCGGGGTATAAAGCGGATATTCCTTCGTGGAGGAAGCAAGCACCTTGCCGGTTTCATCGGCAATAATGCATTTTGCGCCGGAAGTACCTACGTCTACGCCTACCAGAATCTTGCTCATTGTCCGTCCTTCTTTCTGTTTTTGAATTTTAAGGCAAATTGCTTTGATTTCTCTGTAATCTTTTTGTGGTCAAGTTTATTTTCCTTGCCCTCTATAAGGCGCCGAATATTTGCTCTGTGGCAGAAAAGGGACATTGCGCACGCAATAACGGCAGTTACAATATAAGTCGTCGAACTTTTGAAAACGATCGCCAAGATGGCAAACGCAACGGAAGATGCAATGGATGCAAGCGACATGAAACCGGTCGAAAGTACAACGATCAGCTGTACGGGAATCAGCAAAAGCGCAATCACCCAGTTGGAAGCAAGAATGAATCCAAACGAGGTTGAAATGCCCTTTCCGCCCTTGAATTTAAAAAACACAGGCCAATCGTGACCAATGATCGCGGCAAGTCCGCCGACACACATGCCAAGTTCTCCGTACAGCCATTTCCCGATAAAAGCTGCCAAAAGGCCCTTGAGCATATCGCCGGCAAAAGCAAGCGCGCCTGGCGCCCAGCCGAGCGTTCGCATGACATTTGTCATGCCGGCGTTTCCGCTTCCGTATTTTCGGATGTCAATTCTTGCATATACCTTTGATACAATTACACCCATGGATATGCATCCAAGAAGATATCCGGCCGCTGCCGTGATCGCAAGCGCAAGAAAACGGTTCATTTACTCCTCCTTATTCTGCCTCTCGCGCAGGATAAACCTAAGAGGCGTTCCTTCAAATCCAAAGGATTTTCTGAAATGGTTCTCAAGATATCTTTCGTAGGAGAAATGCATGAGGGATTCGTCGTTTACAAAGAACACAAACGTCGGCGGCATGACGGACTGTTGGGTCGCATAATAGATGCGAAGCCTGCGGCCGGAGGTCGCCGGGGGCTGAAGCGCATTCTGCGCATCGGAAAGAATGTCGTTTAAAAGGCCGGTGGTTACGCGGCGGGAAGCCTGCTCATAAACGCTTTTGACCATTTTAAGAATTCTGTCCACGCGCTGTCCCGTAAGCGCGGAAATGAAAACAACGGGCGCATAGGACATGAATTTAAGCTTGTCGCGAACTTCTTTCGTGTACTTTTCAAGCGTTCCGGTGTCCTTTTCAACCGCGTCCCACTTGTTGATCACAATGATTGCAGCCTTGCCTTTTTCATCAATGTAGCCCGCGATTTTGCTGTCCTGCTCGCTGACGCCTTCCTTCGCATCGATTACGAGCACGGCAACGTCGCATCTGTCAATGGCCGCCAAAGAGCGCACAACCGAGAACCTTTCAAGCGACTGATATTCGATCGACTTTTTTTTACGGATACCGGCAGTATCAATGATGATAAATTCATCGTCGTCCTTTTTAAAGCGGGTATCGATCGCGTCCCTCGTGGTTCCGGCAATATCGGACACCATTACGCGCTCTTCGCCGAGAATTCTGTTGACCAAAGAGGATTTTCCAACGTTCGGCTTTCCGACCATGGCAACGGAAATGGCTCCGTCTTCTTCGTCCGATTCATCGCTTTCGGGGAAGAACTTGACAACCTCGTCCAGAAGGTCGCCGAGATTTAAAAGGTTGACGCTGGAAATGCCGATGGGATCGCCGATGCCCAGCTGATAAAAATCATAGATTCCGTCCATCATTCGGATGTTGTCGATCTTATTGACAACCAGAATAACGGGTTTTCCGCTCCTTCTCAAAAGATCGGCAACGGTTTCATCGTCCGCCGTCATGCCTTGCTTGCCGTCTACGAAAAACAGGATAACATCGCAGGTTTCAATGGCAATTTCAGCCTGACGCCTCATCTGTTTCAGAAGCGGGTCGTCGCTCTGCGGGTCAATTCCGCCGGTATCGATCAGCGTGAACTTATGCGTCAGCCACTCGCAGTCAGCATACACGCGATCGCGGGTAACGCCGGGCGTATCCTCAACAATTGCGATTCTTTTACCGCTCATTTTATTGAAAAAGGTCGATTTGCCCACATTCGGGCGGCCTACAATTGCAACTAAGGGTCTGGCCATAAAGCATATCCTCCAAAGGTCAATTAAACTTTTGCCTGACGGATGAGGGTGTTTAAAAGATCCTCGCCCGTTCTTCCGACAGGGATAATCGGTTTTCCAAGCGCTCGGGATGCATCTGTCAGCGTAACATCATCCAAAAAGCGATCCTTTTCGCTTCTGAGCATGCATTCAGTAATCAGTATTGCATCCGTCTTCACGGTCTTTAACTGATTTATAAGATCGTTTCCGGTGACAAGTCCGGCAACGGTTACCGTATCACCGAAAAAGCGGTTTTTGATCGCAACCACTTTTATATTAAGGCTGGTGATCGGGTGATCCTCCATAAGCTTTTTAAGAATCGGCTGCGCGGATACACCCGTTGCAATGGTTACGCTTCGAAGTTCCCTTCCGGTCTTTTTGTATTTCGGCGAAAGTTCTTCATACGCATATTCGAATTCTTCAATCAGGCTTCTTACAAGACCAACGCCGTTGTCTATCTGCGCATAATCCTCATATTCGCTGTCGGACGGGATTTCTTCGCCCGCAATCAGATAAAATTCATCCGACGGGAATACGAATCGCGTATCAAGCTCGCGAAGGGCAATTTTTCTGTATTTATTTGCAATTTCAAGAACCTTTTTCGCTTCTTCCTTTGTATAGGGATGAATTTCGTCAAGGCCGTCTCTGTGCTGGGTAAGTCCCACGGGGACAAGCGCAAGCGACAGGCACGAAGGCGCAAGATCCATAAGAGACTCAATCGTCTCAATCAGCGCTTCTCCATCGTTTACGCCCGGGCAAAGCACACACTGGGCATGGAACTGGATACCGCCCTCTGCAAGCTTTATGAGCTGGAAAGGAAGCTTTCCGGCGTTTTCCGATCCCAGAAGTTTTACGCGAAGCTCAGGATCCATCGCGTGAACGGAGATGTAAAGCGGCGTCGCCTGACGCTTTATGATTCTTTCAAGTTCGTTATCCCCGACATTTGTCAATGTGACATAATTTCCCATCATCAAAGACAAACGCCAGTCGTCATCCTTTATCCGCATCGTTTCACGGCAGCCTTGAGGAAGCTGATCGACAAAGCAGAACATGCATTTATTTGCGCAGTTTCGGATTCCGCCCAGCATATCGTCCTCAAACGTGATGCCAAGCGGTTCATAGTCGTCTTTTTCAAATTCAAATTCTGCCTCTTCCCCATTCTGAAGGATAACAACATTCATTTTTTCCTGACTGGACAATGCCTGATAGTCCACCCAGTCAATCACGCGTTCGCCGTTCATTCTGACAAGCTCATCGCCCGGACGAATGCCCAGCTGATCGGCAATGGAGCCTGCTTCAACGGCAAATACTCTATGACCCATTTTGGTCTTCTCCCGTTTCTGTATTTATTCGACAACAACCGGCGTTCCGGCGGGACAATTGGTGAAAATCCACTTGGCATTGTCAACAGTAAGTCTAACGCAGCCGTGGCTGGCTTTTTTGCCGAGATTCTTTACGGTGCTTTGTCTGAGCGTGCTTTCGTCCTGCTCGGAGAATATGACGGAATGGAAGAAAATGCCTCCGTCTATGCACCATGCATATTTTGCCCAGCAGTCAAATTCCGTAAAGTACCACCATTCCTTTAGAGGCGCGGTGTTCCAGAACGTTCCTTTGGGCGTAGGCGTTTCGTCCAGACCCGTTGAACACTTCATTTCTTTGATGCGCTTGTCAAAATCGCGTCCGTCCCATTCGTAAATATACACGCGCTGCTTTGAAGTACTGATTCTGATTTTATAGCGCGTGACAATGGTATCGGACTGAACAGCGGATTCCGAACACAGTTTTCGCATCGTGGTTGAATCCGCAACCCCGGTTTCCGGAAGGCCGTTTTTATACTGGAAATACTTGAGCGCTCTTTCCGTATTGCTTCCGAAGTGTCCGTCTGCTTTTCTTAGATACCCGAGCGTTACAAGTCTTCTCTGAAGCCTTCTTGCTTCCTCGTTTTTGTCTCCGTTTTTAACGTCGCCCTGATAAGGATCGAATTCACCGCTTGCGAGCCACTCGATCATTTCCTTTTCCGGAATACCGCTTGCAATCCATGCAGTCGGCGTAGGCGCCGGACGAAGGGACGGCGTGGGCGTCGGAATTTCCGGGGTTGGCACAGGCGTTTCGCCCGGCATAAGGGTAATCTCAACCGTCGGAGCGGGCGTTAATACCGGCGTGGGCGTCGGCGTTACCCACGCTTTGGTGGGCGACGGCGTAGGCGTCGGATGCACGCTCCACAGTTTCTCGAGATAGATTTTATAGTATGTCTGGGCTTCCTTTACGCCCATTTCGGT
>JAZSFI010000463.1:0-4870 GCA_045532135.1 Clostridia bacterium
CGCTTCCCGATGAAACCATCGAGGTTATGGGAGACGAAATCACCTTGGCGGATGTGTGCTTTGACGGCGTATTCTTCGGCGCCGGGGAAGAAGTCAACGTGAACGGAAAAATCTCTGCTCTGGCAAAGACCCAATGCGCCAATTGCCTGATCCCGATCGAAAAAAAGGTGAAGGCGGATCTGGACGCGGTGTTTGTCGTTGGCGGCGACGGCGAGGACGCATACCCTATTACCGGCTATGAGATCGACCTTGAGCCTGTAATCCGGGAAGCGGTCATCCTGGAGCTGCCCATCCGTTTCCTTTGCAAGGACGATTGCAAGGGACTTTGCCCCAAGTGCGGTAAGAACCGCAATCACGAGCTATGCACATGCCCGAAGGATATGGGAAAGCTCAATCCGTTTTCGGCATTGAATAGTTTATTATCCGATCAAAACAATGAGGAGGTGTAACCATGGCAACACCCAAAGGAAAAGTTTCCAAGGCGAGAAGAAATTCCCGTCGTTCCGCGCACTGGAAGCTCAGCCTGCCCGGCATCGGCAAGTGCCCCAAGTGCGGCAAGATGAAGCTGATGCACCGCGCGTGCAAATCCTGCGGCTACTACGATGGTCAGCAGGTAATCAAGGTTGAGGAAGAAGAGAAATAATTTCCGCACCTTATCAATAAAAAGGCCTATGCAAAACACATGTTTTGCACAGGCCTTTTTAATTTTTTGAAATTTGCACGAGCTGCCAATGTCCCATCTCCCTCCGATCTCGTCCCGGATCAAAAACATTTGCAAAAATCATTCAGATAGTGTATAATAAAATAGATATAATAGTGTGACGTATAGATTCATGGAGGATTTGAAATACAATGCAGCGACCGCCGATAAAAAGGCGCAGCGCGCCGACAGCAAATGCGCGCAGAAAGCCCGTCCCTAAAAAGAATACGCTGAAGGATTTATTGGCCAATCCCTTTGTCGCCATCGTGCTCGTTGTCGTGATCGTAGCGGGATTTGTCTTTATTCGCCGCGCCCGCACCATTGACAACGACTATTATCTCAAGGGCGTATACATCAATTCCGTCGACATGTCCGCCTACACAAAAGAGCAGGGCGAAAACATGCTCAATCAGTGGGCCAACGACATTCTAAACGCACAATACCGCCTCACATACGGCCAAAAAACATGGACGCTCTCGCCCAAAGACGTCGGCGCGTCCATCAATACCGCCGAAGTGCTTGAAAAGGCGTGGTTTTTCGGTCACACGGGCAGCGCCGCCGACCGTGAAAACATGATGATGTCCCTCAAATATTCTCCGCAGGAATTGTGGACAAAATTCACCTATGACGAGGAAGCGCTGAAAGCCTATATTGCCAAAATCGGCAAAGAAGTGTATATTGCGCCGCAGGACGCGGACATTCTCCTTGATACCGACAAACCCGTTCTCCTCAGCCAGTCCAAGGACGGGCGCGCGCTGAACGAAGAGGCGCTTTTCGACACGCTTAACCGCGCCATGATGGACGGCGTATCCAGAGAGATCCCGCTTCCGGTGGAAGAAAAGCCCGCCGCAATTTCATCCGGCGATGCTGAAGAAGGTTTACAGCTGATCGTCTCCTATCAGACGTCCCTTGAAGGAAGCTCCTCCGCGCGCCGCTCCAATATCCGAACCGCGCTTTCCAACTTCAACGCTTTTGAAGTCAAGGTCGGAGAGGCCGTATCCTTCAACGAAGTGGTCGGCTCCAGAACCACGCTTCGCGGCTATAAGGAAGCCACGGTCTATTACGGCGCAACCATCACCGAGGGCGTGGGCGGCGGCATCTGTCAGGCGGCCAGCACGCTCTACGCCGCCGTTTTGCAGGCGGGCATGGACGTTATCGAGCGCCATAATCACTCGATGGTCGTCGCTTACTGCAAAGCCAGCATGGACGCCGCCGTCAGCGAGGACGCGCAGGACGATTTCGTGTTCGTCAACAACACCGACTATAATATCTACATCTACACCGACGTCACCCGCGAGTACGCAACCGTAAACATCTATGGAAGGCGTCCGCAGTACAGAATCGAGCTTTATTCCACGATTCTTCAAAACAACATCAAGAACACTTCCATCGTAACCGTACCGGACGAAACGGGCGTATACGCCTATTACGTGGATGACTACACGCTCAAAAAAGAAGGCAAGCTTGGCCGCCGCAGTATGCTCGAGCGCATCTATTACGACTGGGACACCGGTCTTGAGGTCAAGCGCGAAGAAATATCCCAGGATTATTACGAGGGCGAACGCGACATCTACTGGGTGGGCGTTCATCCCGTCGGAACCGGCCAGCAGTAAGGAGGAAACACGATTATGAAAGTTTGCTTTAATACCGAAAAAGGTCCGAAAGCCGTCGGTCCCTACTCCACCATCACCATGACAAACGACCTCGTCTTCGTCTCCGGCATGATTCCCCTCGATCCCAAGACCAACGAAATCGTGGAAGGCGGCATCGAGGCGCAGGCCAGACAGGCGCTTCAAAATATCAAAACCGTGCTTGAAGAAGTGGGTCTTAGCATGAATCACGCCGTAAAGACCACCGTGCTTCTGACCGATCTCGGTTCCTTCGGCGCGGTAAACGCGATCTACGGAGAATATTTCGCCCCTGATTTTCCCGCACGCGCATGCTATGAGGTTTCAAAGCTCCCCAAGGGCGCAATGATCGAAATCGAAGTCATCGCCGTACGCAATCTTCAATAAACGGAGGAAAGAATTATGAATAAAGTTCTCATCACCTGTGACTCCACAAGCGATATGACTCTTGAGCAAAAGCAGGAATACGGCATCAAAACCATTCCGCTTTACGTTCGCATTCAGGACAATGAATACCGCGACGGCATTGACATCACTTCGGACGTCATGTTTGAAAAAATCAAGCAGTGCGGTCAGCTTCCCAAGACCGCTGCCGTTTCCATGCAGGACTACCTTGATTTCTGGAAGCCCTTCAGGGATGAAGGCTACGAAATCGTGCATCTTTGCATTTCAAGCGAAATGAGCGTATGCTTCCAGAACTGCCGCATGGCGGCCGAAGAGATAGGCGGCGTTTACGCCGTTGACAGCCACAACCTCTCTACCGGTATCGGCCTTCTCGGCATCCTCGGCGCAAACCTTGCAAAAGAAGGAAAATCCGCCAAGGAAATCTACGATATCCTCATGGAAAAGCGCGAAAAGCTGAACGTCAGCTTCGTTCTGGACACTGTCGATTATCTCGCCAAGGGCGGCCGCTGCTCCGCCGTCACCGCGTTTGCGGCGGGTCTTTTGCGCCTTCGCATCTGCATTGAGGTTCAAAACGGCAAAATGGACGTGTGCAAAAAGTACCGCGGCAAGATGAGTCAGGTACTCACCGACTATGTGCGCGACCGCTTGAACGAAAAGGTGGACGCGGATCTTGACTACATCTATATCACCGATTCCGGCGTAGCGCCCGAAATCCGCGAAAAAGTCAAGCAGACCGTTCTTGAAATGCGCCCCTTCGCCAACGTTCTTTTCTCCACCGCCGGCTGCACCGTTTCCAGCCATTGCGGCCCCGGTACGCTCGGCATTCTCTTTTTTGAAAAATAAAACAGATTGAAAAGAGGTCTTGAGGGTATGGCACGAATCGGTTTCGACAACGCAAAATATATCTCCCTTCAGTCCAATCACATCAAAAAGCGAATCGAAACTTTCGGTGGAAAGCTCTATCTTGAATTCGGAGGCAAGCTCTTTGACGATTACCACGCCTCGCGCGTCCTGCCCGGCTTTGAACCCGACAGCAAAATGCGAATGCTTTTGTCCTTCGAAAGTCAGGTTGAAATCGTCATCGTCATCAACGCCAACGACATCGAGAAAAACAAAATCCGCGGCGACCTCGGCATCTCCTATGACGACGATGTTCTGCGCCTTATGGACATTTTCCGTTCCATGGGTCTTTATGTCGGCTCCGTCGTCATCACGCAGTACGCCGGTCAGCCCAGCGCAGATCAGTTCAGAAAACGCTTGACCGCGCTCGGCATCCGCTCTTACCGCCATTATCCGATCAAGGGTTATCCCTCCGACGTCAAAAATATCGTGTGCGAGGAAGGTTTCGGCAGAAACGAGTATATTGAAACCTCGCGTCCGCTGGTCGTTGTGACCGCGCCCGCCGCAGGAAGCGGCAAAATGGCTACCTGTTTAAGTCAGCTGTATCACGATTCCCAAAGGGGCATTTCCTCTGGCTATGCCAAATTTGAAACCTTCCCCATCTGGAATCTGCCTTTAAAACACCCAATCAACCTCGCCTACGAAGCGGCGACCGCCGACCTTGACGACGTCAACATGATCGACCCCTATCACCTCGAAGCCTACGACACGAAGGCCGTCAATTACAACAGAGACGTTGAGATTTTCCCGGTGCTGAATGAAATCATGAAGCGCATTTCGGGAACCTCCCCCTATAAATCCCCGACCGACATGGGCGTAAACATGATCGGCTTTTGCATAACGGACGATGAAATCTGCTCGCAGGCCTCGCGCGTTGAGATTCTCAGACGCTATTACGCCGCCCAGTGCGACCTCAAAAAAGGCGGCGCCAACGAAGAAGCCGTGCGCAGATTAGAGCTCATCATGAATAAGGCCGACATCACCTCCGAAGTCTGCCCGGCCGTCAGCGCTGCGCTCCTTCGCGAAAAAACGACCGGCGCGCCCGCAGCAGCCATGGAGCTTCCCGACGGAAGAATCGTAACCGGCAAAACAAGCTCTCTTCTGGGCGCATCGGCAGCTCTGATGCTCAACGCCTTAAAAGCCTTGGCCGGCATCGACAAGGAGGTCGATCTCATCTCCCCCGCCGTCATTGAGCCCATCAGCAACTTAAAAACCCGAAATCTCGGTCACCACAATC
>JAZSFI010000555.1:0-3743 GCA_045532135.1 Clostridia bacterium
TCGGGGCGCCTGTCCGTTCGCCGCGCCTTCACGTCCCTGCGGGTTTGCGGGGCGGCCATAGGGCTGCTGCGGACGGGCCTGCTGCGCTCGGGGCGCGGCCGGCTGATTCTCGGCAGGCTTTTTCTCCGCTTCCTTCGCAGGCGCGGGCTGCTGCTTTTCTGCGGACGCAGTTTCGGCCTTTACGCTCTTGGCTTCGGGCGCGGGTGCATTCTTGGCCTTTTCCGCCTTCTCCGCCTCCGCCTTTGCGATTGCCTGCTGCTGAGCGGTCTCATTGATGGACTTGATCGCCGCCTCCAGCGTGCGCTGTCTGGCTTCGTTCTCCTCCGCTCTGATTCTTTCCGCTTCCGCCTTTGCAATCTTGCCGGAAATTTCCTTCAGAGAATCGATCGCGCCAAGTGCCTTCCTGCGCGATTCCGATACGCTCTTTAAAAGTTCCGACGCTTTCTGACTGAGATCTTTGGTTGCGACTTTCGCCATTGACTGAATACACCCCCGATAAGTTTTGAAAATCAGGCGATTTCCTGATAAAGCTGATATATGCGGTCGGCAAATGAATTGTCCGTTACCGCCGCGGTCATCCGCCCGGGCTTTCCGATGGCGTCCCCGAGCAAAGAAGCTGAAACCGTGATAAAGCGTGTTTTTCTGTGGGCGCAGGCATCCGTAATCTGCTTTTTCGTAGCCTGCGACGCATCCTCGTCCAGAATAACGAGTTTGCATTCGCCCTTTTTCAGCGCGATTTCCACCGCCTGAACGCCGGAAACCAGACGCCCTGCGCGGGACGCAAGCCCCAGCATGGAAAGAAGCTTATTCATCTTCGTCCTCGCTTACGGGCGGAAGGGCGATAAAAGCCTGCTCAAGCGCATCATAAATCTCACTCGATACGCTGGCTTCGAACTTTCTTTCCAGAGACTTCGTCTTTCTCGCTTTTTTAAGACATTCCACATTCCTGCATACATATGCGCCTCTGCCGGGCTTTTTGCCTACAGGATCGATGGAAACTTCGCCTTCGGGAGAGCGCACAACGCGCTGAAGCTCCCTTTTCGGCTTCATTTCATGGCAGCCCACGCACATGCGCATGGGTGTTTTGCGCTTATTAAGCATTCTCTTCCGCGCCTTCCTGCTTGTCCGCTTCGGCATTTTCCGCCTCCGCTGCCTCTTCGGCGATGGCGGCGTTCATCTGGCTCAAAGACTTGATGTCAATTTTCCAGCCGGTGAGCTTGGCGGCAAGGCGCGCGTTCTGGCCTTCCTTGCCGATGGCGAGGGAAAGCTGGTTGTCCGGAACGACAACGCGGGCGCTCTTTTCCTTTTCCTGCGCAAACACGGCGTGCACGCGGGCGGGAGACAGCGCGGAAGCGATGTATTCCTTGGGATCGGAAGACCATTTTACGATATCAATCTTTTCGGTCTTGAGCTCGTTTACAACGTTCTCAACGCGAAGACCTCTGGGGCCTACGCATGAACCAACGGGATCGATGTTCTGGTCGGTGGAGAATACCGCCATCTTGGTGCGGAAACCGGCTTCGCGGGCGATGGACTTGATCTGAACAACGCCGGTGCGGATTTCAGGCACTTCGATTTCAAACAGGCGTTTTACAAGACCCGGATGGGTTCTGGAAACAAGCACCTGCGGGCCGCGGGTGACCTTGGTAACTTCAAGAACGTATACCTTCAGGCGGTCGCCGACGTTCACTTCTTCGCCGGGCATCTGCTGAGCCACTTCCAGAACGCCTTCGGTTCTGCCGAGCTCCACATACGCGCGTCCGTTTTCCACTCTCTGAACGATCGCGGTCAGGATTTCATTTTCTTTTTCGATATATTCATCATAGATCACGCCGCGCTCGGCTTCGCGGATGTGCTGAACGATGACCTGCTTTGCGGTCTGCGCGGCGATTCTTCCGAACTGGCTGGGCATGGTGGGCACTTCGATAACGTCTTCAACGCCGTAGCTTGCATAGGAAGGATACTTTTCGCGAACCTCGTCCAGCGAAATCTCGATGGTCGGATCCTCCACAACGCTTACGATCTTCTTGTGCGCAAGCACTTCGATGACGCCTGTATTTCTGTCGATGGAAGCGCGGACGTTGTCCACCTTGCCGAAGGAGCGCTTATAAGCCGAAACCAGCGCGCTCTCGATCTTGGAATAAAGCACTTCCTTATTGATTTTCTTTTCCTTGGCCAGCATATCAATTGCGGAGATGACCTCCATCGGATCCGCAAATCCCATTGCCATAATGTTCTCCTCCAGTCTTCTCCGAATTAAATCTCGATATCGTTAAGCATATCTTCGTCCACATTCAAAACGCATCTGGCAAGCGCAACGGCCTTCTGGTCGAATTCCCGCCTTTCGCCTGCGTCATCGATTACGATTCTGCCGTCTTCAAGGCCGATCAGAATGCCGGTGAAAAGCTTCGCGCCGTCCATGGGCTTATAAAGCTTCACTTCAATTTCCTTGCCCTTTGCGCGTTCAAAATCCCGCGGCTTTTTCAGCGGCCTGTCGATGCCGGGGGAAGAAACTTCCATGTAATCATAGTCGATGTTCTCGGCATGCGGCTGAATTCTTCTGTGGAAAGCCTCAACGTCGTCTAATGAAATTCCGCCCTCTTTATCGATGTAAAAGCGCAAAAAGCGTCCGGCGGGCTCCTTCACGAGCTCAAGGTCGATCCACTCATACCCAAGCTCTTCTGCCAGTCGGATGGCTGTGCGTTCAACGCTTAAAAGCGTATTGTTTTGATTAGGCAAAAACATGTCCTCCGAAATTTCTTCAGCAAAAAATCAGCCCACTCAACAACGAACCGCGCTTTCCGGTAAAGAAGCGCGGCGGAAAAAGGCGTTCTGAAATCGGTCAAAACGCGCTGTGGACCAACTTGCTTTCGTTTAAACGCACCTATTTGCGTTTTTCCATCCACATTATACCACGTAAAGTGCGGAATTACAACACCCGCAAACCAAACTTTTGAAACCCTTATTATAAAGAATCGGTTAAAACTCATTTCTTGCGCAATATTTAACTTGTACGTTGCCATATTTGAACAAACCAAACCGTTCAAACCGCTTGTAAAATCGGGGAAGTTGCGGTAAAATAATAGGCGTAAAAATCAATGGAGGTAATGCTATCATGATTAAGATTGGTATCAACGGTTTTGGCCGCATCGGCCGTCTCGTTTTCCGTGCTTCTCTGAGCCACCCCGAGGTTGAAGTCGTTTCCATCAACGACCTCATCACTCCCGATTATATGGCCTACATGCTCAAGTACGACACCGTACACGGCAAGTTCGAAGGCACCGTAGATTACACCGACCACTCCATCATCGTAAACGGCAAAGAAATCCGCGTAACCTGCGAAAAGAACCCCGCTGACCTCAAGTGGGACGAAGTAGGCGCCGAGTACATCGTAGAGTCCACCGGTCTGTTCCTCACCCAGGAAAAGGCTGCGGGCCACATCGCCGCCGGCGCGAAGAAGGTCGTTATGTCCGCTCCCTCCAAGGATTCCACTCCCATGTTCGTAATGGGCGTTAACAACAAGACCTACACCAAGGACATGCAGTTCGTTTCCAACGCTTCCTGCACCACCAACTGCCTCGCCCCCATCGCCAAGGTTCTCCATGACACCTTCGGCATCACCGATGGCCTCATGACCACCGTACACGCCACCACCGCCACCCAGAAGACCGTTGACGGCGCCTCTGCGAAGGATTGGCGCGGCGGCCGCGGCGCGGCTTTCAACATCATCCCCTCCTCCACCG
>JAZSFI010000579.1:0-2435 GCA_045532135.1 Clostridia bacterium
GTCTTCGCCGGCGAGTTTGGTACCGAGGGTTTCGTCGAGGTCGCCCGCGAGGAATTCGATTTCGAACTTGATGCCGAACTCTTCCTCGATGAGCTTGTACATCTTGTTGTCGTCCGTGGGCTGATCGCCGGGATCGCCGCGGAACACGGTTACGGTGATGACTTCTTCTTCAGCAACGGCGAAGCCGGCGAAGGAGAACATCATCGCGAGGGTCAGAAGAACCGCTAAAAGTTTACGCATGATTTCCATCCTCCTCAAAATATTCGGGGATTTTCTCCCCTGTCTGTATAAAGTATAGACAATGTTAAAATTAATAACAATGCATTATTAAAACAAATTTAGGACAAAAATATCCTTTTGCTTTACTTCAGTGAATTTATCCTGTAGACTTGTTTTGTCAGTCGGGAGAGATATCGAAGAAAGGCGGGATTTGTATCAAAAATGTATTTTATGAGCAGCGGGATCAGTCGGTTTTTATCGGCCCGTTCTGCGATCACCCGTTCCCGTCCCATGTACACGACGTAGTGGAAATTATCTGCCTTCTTTCGGGAAAGCTGAAATTCAGTGTCGCAGCGCAGTCATATACCTTGAAAAGCGGCGATATCATCGCGGCGTTTCCTTCCATTCCGCACAGCTATGACGTCGTTTCGGAAGACGCTGAAGGGATTTCTCTGATTTTCCTTCCGGAAACCATCGGTGAATTCAGCCACGCCTTCCGATCGATGCTCCCCGTCTCGCCCCTGATCGAAAAAGAAAAGCAGGCGCCGGAGCTGGAAAAACTGATTTCCATGATGATCCGGTATGGGCAGCAGGAAGACAGCCCGCTAAAGCTTGGATATCTTCATCTCTTTTTGTCCTATCTTTTCACCTGCATGCCGCTTCGCCAGATGGATAAAAATATCCATTCGAACCTTTCGCATCAGGTTCTGCACTACATCTCGGAGCATTTCACGGAGCCTTTGTCCCTTGAAAGCACATCGCGCGCGCTGGGCATCAGCCGCATTCACCTGTCCCACATTTTTTCCCAGCAGCTCAAAATCAATTTCCGCCAGTACATCAATACCCTGAGGATCAATCACGCCTGTACGCTTTTGCAGAATGCCGCCTATTCCATTTCGGAAGTGTCCTATATGTGCGGATACGAAAACCCCAGAACCTTTCACCGCGCATTTTTGAGCATCTGCCAGACAACGCCCAACAAATACAGAAACCGTCTGTTTACCGGCGCCTGCGTCCAAACGACACAGGACGAATAACCGGCATCTTCAGTTCAAAACCGCCGCGTTTGTTTCGCGGCGGTCTTTATTTTTATGCTCTCACCCGCTTTCCCGCCCTCATGTTGGCCAGCGCAACGCCCGCGGTTGCGCCGATGAGCGCGCCTGCCGCTTCCTCAACGGCCATTACTTTTGCGCTTGCATAGCTTCCGTCAATGATGCAGTAAAGCGCATATCCCACAAGAATATACAAAATTCCAACAAGCGCGCCGGTAAAAAGTCCCTTTTCGCCGCCTCTTCCGACGCTTGCAAAAACGCCCGCCAATACGGAAATCACCTTAATCAGCTGATTTACGATTTGTATGCCGCTTTCATCAAGTCCTTTAAGAACCACCCACCCCGTCAAAAGAAGCATCCCGATGATCGTAATGACAGACGCAAGCATCACGCCCCTGAGCGCGCGCACAACAGGTTTTATGTCGATTTTTCCGTTCAATGCTTATCCCTCCCAAAATGCGTTTTTCTTTAAAAGCATATGCGTCCGATCATTGATCAAGCACCCGCGCCTCCTCGTTGACACTTGGCTTTTGGCATGCTATACTTTTTTTATCACTGTATTTTACAAGGAGAATTTCATGGCCATCACGCATGAATATCTGAAAAGCATCTTAGGCTCGCTCACCTATTCCCGCTCGCTTGATACGTTCAGAGCCGGAAAAATTCTGAAATTTTCCGAAACCGAATCCGAGCGAGGCGTTTTTATCCGTTCGACCGTGGGCGGAGCCTTTCAATACAAAGTGGAAATCGACATCCCCAAGGACGAGGATGTGCTTCTTTTGACGTGCAGCTGCATGGCCTACGAAGCTTTCGGCCGCTGCAAGCATATCGGAGCAACGCTTTTGGAAAAAATGCGCCGCGACGAAGAAAGCGAAAAAAAGGCAAACGAAGAAGCGGCAAAGGCGAAAAAAGCCGAAGCGCAAAAGATCAGCGCAGTATCCGCCAATTCCCCTGCGCCTCTTTCTTCGGTAAAAAAAGTTTATAACAATCCCATGGCAACGCTTCTTTTAAACAAGTATGCGCCCAACGGCAAAAAAACGCCCGTCGGATGCGGAAACGTAAAAATCGTGCCCCAGCTGTCCGTATCAGGACAAAGCGCATCCGTCGGCTTTACCGTCGGAAGCGAACGTCAGTATGTCATTAAAGATTTGAACGCTTTTATCG
>JAZSFI010000222.1:0-2817 GCA_045532135.1 Clostridia bacterium
AAGGCCATCTGTCCGCTTCTTCTGACGATGTAATGGTCAATTTTCTCAATTTCCCAATCGCCGCGCCGCTCGGTATGCCTCTTTTCAGCGTTGTATACGACGCTTCCGTGCGCATCGCAGTCAAACAGCCAATAGGGCACAAAAAGCTTTCTCATATCGGAAATGCGGTTTCGGCTTTCCTTGAAAATGTTTGGAAGCAAGGGCTTTTTGCTGAAATAGCCGCTAAAAATTTCCTCGGCCTGCTTTTTGGAAACGGTGAAGGGAACCACAACTTCCGGCTTTACGCCCGCCGTGATTCTCTCGGGCAGGATGGTAGGACTTCCGCAGTAAGGGCATTCGGTAGCGGTGGTCGTGTTCTCGGTGATCAGTTCCGCGCCGCAGGATTTGCATGTGTACGCCGCCATGACCTCGGCATCAGACGAATCGAAGGTTTCAGCGGGGCGTTCAAAGGTAACGCCCGTTTTTGTTTCGTCAAGCTGCATCGCTTCAATCGACTCTAAATCAAACACGTTTGAGCAGGATGCGCATTCCATTTTTCCGCTTTGCGCGCCGTAGGCAAGGTCGGATCCGCAGCAGGGACATTTATAAACGATCGTACTCATTTTCACACCCTCTTTTGTAAAGTTATGTTTCACTACCTGTATCATATCACACCCGAGCGCTTCAATCTACCTTATTTTCAAAAAAACATTCCATTTTCTTTCGTTTTTTTATATAATAGAAATGTGTGACATCATCACGGAATAATTTCCGTATCCATGGCATACTACCATCATAAAAACCGAAAGGAGCCAAAAAAATGGCAGCTGTGCATATAGATGAAAAACAACTTCGCGCGCTGATTGAAAGCGGCGAAACCTTCCTGATCGACTTCTGGGCGCCGTGGTGCGGCGACTGCAGGCGCATTGAAAAACCGTATGACGAAATCGCGGACGCGCTTGAAGGTCGCCTGTCCGTCGTCAAATTAAACGTGGATGAAATCGAAGGCATCCGCCAAAGAGAAGATATAAGAAGAATTCCGACCATCCGCCTGTATGAAAAGGGCGCGCTTCTCGGCCAGATCGTTGAGCCGCCCGCAAAGGCAGACATCGAGGCGTTTTTGAAAGGTCTGCTTCCCGAAAAGGAAAAGGTCACGCACTTACACATATACGACATGGTCATCATCGGCGGCGGCCCCGGCGGATACACCGCCGCTTTGTACGCAGCACGCGCTGGGATGGACACTGTTGTGCTTGAGCGCCTTTCCGCCGGCGGTCAGATGGCGCTTACACACCAAATTGATAACTATCCGGGCTTTGTGGACGGCGTCGGCGGGTATGAGCTGGGCGAGCAGATGAAAAATCAGGCCGAACGCTTCGGCGCAAAAACCGTGAGCGCTGATGTGCAGAAAGTCGATCTGAGCGAAAAAATCAAAATCATTGAAACCAGCGAAGGTACGTTCCTGACCAAAACCGTCGTCATCGCAACAGGCGCGAACCCACACGAACTGGGTCTTCCCTCGGAAAAGGCGCTGGTCGGTCTGGGCGTTCACTACTGCGCGGCCTGCGACGGCATGTTTTACAAAGATAAGACGGTCGCTGTGGTCGGCGGCGGAAACTCTGCGGCGGCGGACGCGCTTTTATTAAGCCGCATTGCAAAAAAGGTTTTCGTCATCCATCGCCGCGATACCCTTCGCGCAACAAAGGTTTATCATGAGCCGCTCATGCAGGCGGAAAACGTGGAGTTTTTGTGGAACAATACTGTCCGGAAGCTCGTTCACGATGAAAAACTTGCCGCTTTATCTTTAAAAAACAGCAGGACAGGCGAGGAAACCACACTGCCTGTGGACGGCGCTTTTATAAGCATCGGAAGAAAACCCGCGACCGAGCTTGTCCGGGGACAGCTGACGCTGGATGAAAACGGATACATTGTGGCCGGAGAAACGACCGAAACCAACATTCGCGGCGTATACGCCGTGGGCGATGTCAGAACCAAGCTCCTTCGTCAGGTTGTAACCGCCGTGTCCGACGGCGCAGTTGCGGTTCATATGGCCGAAGAGTATTTGGCGGGGCTGTAAAAAGCGATTATGTTCCATATACCCTGCAAGCTTTCCTTGAGAAAAACGTATATACAGTCAGCAAGCAAAAAGGGGAACACAAATGTTTTACAAGCTCAATGAGAAGCTGCTCCTTCGCGGATGGGAGAAATTGCCCTACGCAGTTGTTGAAAAGGGCGTGTCACGCCCGCTGTTTATTAAGGCAAGCGAAATGCAGGCGCTTCAAATGTGCAACGGTCTGATCGACACGGATCTTCCGCTGGTTTCCGAGGAAATCCGAAGCCTGATCAAAGAATGCGAAAAGCGCGGCTTTGTCGCCCGGTGCGAGCGCGGCGACGTCATTCATCCCGAACAGGAATACAGAAAATATCCGGCGCGCTATATCCGAACGGCGCATTGGTCGATCACCGGCCATTGCAACTATCGCTGCAAGCATTGCTATATGTCTGCGCCGGACGCCAAATTCGGCGAACTTTCGCACGAAGAAATCATGTCCATCGTCCGGCAGCTGATCGACTGCGGCGTGATGGAAGTGTCCTTAACCGGCGGCGAACCCCTCGTTCGAAAGGATTTTCTGGAAATTGTCGATGCGCTGATAAAAGGCGGCATCAAAATCACAACCATTTATTCAAACGGCAAACTCGTGACCGACAAGCTTCTGGACGAACTTTCAAAGCGCGGCATTTCCCCCGAATTCAACATGAGCTATGACGGCGTGGGCGGCTGGCACGACTGGCCCCGAGGCATAGAAGACGCCGGCAAAATCGTGGAGGACGCGTTTT
>JAZSFI010000125.1:0-3958 GCA_045532135.1 Clostridia bacterium
CTGAAAAACGCCAAAAAAGCCATCGCTGAATGGATGGCGGGCGATGAAGAAGCATTTCTTCGCGCAATGCTTTATCACTCCTCCACCCGCGAACGCGTCAATATTGCTGAGGAACTGTATTTTCGCGCATTCTCTTCCTGCGAAAGAATTGAAACCATTCTCGACCTTGCCTGCGGAATCAACCCCATTTTCTTAGGAAAAATGGGCTATACAAACGTAATCGGACTGGACATCCACCAAGGATGCGCCTCTCTCATCAACGAATGCGCCGAGTTTTTCTCGTGGAAAACCCGGGCGCGTGCGCAGGATCTGATTTTGAACCCGCCGAAAGATGAAGCGGACATTACGCTTATGATGAAGCTTCTCCCTGTTTTGGAAACCCAAAAAGCCGGCGCGGCACAGGCGCTTTTAAGCGCGGTCAAAAGCCGGTACATGCTCGTCACCTTCCCCACGCAGACACTCGGCGGAAAAAAGGTGGGCATGGAAAAACACTATACCGAGTGGTTCGAAGCAAGGATCCCTGAAAAGTTTGAAACAATCGACCGATTTGTAATCGGAAACGAACTGGCATACATGCTCGAAAGGAAATAACATGGCAAAGCTTTTTGTAGTGGCAACGCCGATTGGAAATTTAAACGACCTGACGCCCCGGATGACCGAGGCGCTTTCGGTATGCGACCTGATCGCTGCAGAGGATACGCGCGTGACCATGAAGCTTACGCAGCTGATCGGCGTTAAAAAACCGATGATTTCCTGCCACAGACATAACGAGGACGCAAAATCCGACGGAATCATTGAAAGAATGCTTTCGGAAAACCTAACCGTCGCCCTCACATGCGATGCAGGCACGCCCGGTATTTCCGATCCCGGCGAAACGCTGGTCAACGCCGCATGGGAAGCGGGCGTTGAAATCGTTCCCGTATCCGGACCGTCGGCGGTTGTAACGGCTTTGTCCGTATCCGGATTCGACTCGCGGGAGTTTGCGTTTTACGGATTTCTGCCGCGCGAGAATAAGCCGCTGAAAGAAAAGCTTTTGTCAATTCTGGAAACGGGCATTCCCGTATCCGTCCTTTACGAATCGCCCCATCGCGTACTTCAGCTGATTGATATGATCGAAAAAACGCTGCCCGGCGCAAGGGTGTGCGTGTGCTGCGACCTTACCAAGAAATTTGAAAAAATCCTGCGCGGAAACGCCCGAGACGTTCTTAGCGAAATGCAGGCCAATCCAAATGTTGAAAAAGGCGAATACTGCATCGTTCTGGATACAAGCCTTGTTGAGAAAAAAGCGCCGGAAAAGACGGAGCTTCGCACGGAACACATTCTTCTGGACGCGCTTCTTGAAGGCAAGTCCATGCGCGACGCTTCACTGCGCGCAAGCGAACTCGGCAAAAGCAGAAACGAAATCTACAAAGCAAAGCTGGCCATTGAACGCCTGTTTGAGGGGGAAGAAGAATAACCATGCGACATCTTAAAAGACTGATGTGTTTGTTCCTGATCGCGCTTCTTACAGGATGCTCGCTTTTGCCCGTTGAGGAAGAGCGCAGAAACGCGCCCATTCTGGTTGAAACAGAAACCGAAGAATTCGAATTGGCCTATGTCACGCGCGGCGATCTTACCCTCACTCAGCGCGTCAGCTGCACCTATGTTCCGATTCAGAAGATCAATCTGTCCTTCGGCGTGAGCGGCGAATACATTGATGAAATGTACGTACAGACCGGCGATATCGTAAAAAAAGGTCAGATTCTGGGTCAGCTTCGCATGGACGGCGTGGATGATACGATCCGCGCGCTCAATTTCAGCATCAATTCCGTCAAGCTTTCGATTGAGCATCTGAACGAAGACAGGGCCATTGCGATTGAGCGGGCAAAAATCCTGAATGCAGCAGATCCTGAAAAGCTGCGTTCTTCCATTGACAGCATCAACCAAAGCTACGATCTTTCCGAAAAAAATTATAAAGATCAAATCTACCTTTACGAAATGGAGCTGCAGGCGACAAACGAATTAAAGCGCAAGCGCCAGCTGATTTCACCCATTGACGGCACGGTAACCTATGCCAGAAAATTCACCGAATCCTCCATTTCCGATGAAAACGAGCGAGCAGCAACCGTGGTGGATTCAACAATGTCGCTGTTTTCCGCTTCCAGTGAAAACTGGCATCTGTTTACCCCAGGCGACCAATACATTATCACCTGCAAAAAGACCGATTATGAAGCGGTGGTCGTTGAACCCGGCGATTACGGCATTGATCCCGGAACGCGCGAAGTCGGAAAACGCGCAAATGTGTATTTGACGCTCGTTGTTCCGGCTTTGGAGCTTGAAGACAACGACAAGGGCAACCTTACTTTGGTGCTGGATTCGAGAACGGACGTATTGACCGTGCATCAGGACGCAATTTCCACCGCGAACGGCGAGGCCATTGCGTATATCCTGGGCGAAGACGGCATGAAAACCTACAAAAAAGTAAAAGTCGGACTGAAGGTCGGAAAATATTATGAGGTCCTTGAAGGCCTCACGGAAGGCGAGGCGGTGATCGTCGAATGATGAATGTTCAAAAGCGCGTTATTTCGCTTTTTCTTCTCCTGATCGCTTTGACGCTGTCCGGCTGCGGTCAAAAAAGCAATAAAGCCGCCGTACCCGAACTTTTGCCGGCTGCAGGCGTTGCGCGCGACATCGCAACTGTCATCCGCGCCGACCACGCTGCGCCCAAGCTCTATGAAGCGTTTACGGTAAGCCATACGGAAGAGCTGAGCTTTAACGTAAACGGCGTGATTGACAGTGTAAACGTTCTGCCGGGCGATTTCGTCCGCAAGGGCGACCGCCTTGTAACCTTGAACCTCGATTCCGAACGCGACCGCGCTGAATCACTCAGAAAAAACATCGAACAAACCGAAGCCGCAAATGCCTATGCAAACCGAATTTCAGAAATCGACATTCAGATTCTGGAAGTGGAAAAGCAGGCGCTGATTGCAAACGGCGCTTCCGACGAAACCATCCGGCTCAAGGAGCTGGACATTCTTCAGAAGAAAACAGATCTTGATCAGAGTATCGAGCTTCAGAACATGAATCTTTCAAAAACGCGCGAGGAGCTTGACCGTCTGAACGCTATTTTGGCAAACGACGCCATCATCGCGCCGTTTGACGGCTATGTCGCGCGCGGCATTGAGGTTAAAAAAGGTTCAAACGTAAAGGCATATCAGACAATCATCCTTCTTGCAGATCATTCCCGCATCAAAATCATGTGCGAATCCGTTTCCGAAACCAATTTCAGAACCGCATCCGGCGGCTGTTACGCGATGATCAACGGAAAACGCTATGATGTGGAACGCATCGATCTTCCCAAGGACGAATACGCGGCCAAAGTGCTGGTGGGCGACATCGTGTACTGCGAGCTCAACATCACAGGCCCCGAAGGCTGGGAAGAAGAGATTGAACCGGGCATGTATGCAGGGCTTGTGCTCGTTCACAACTATGTGCCCGATCAGCTTCTGATTCCGCAGAATGCCGTGCTCACAGGAAGCGACGGCAAATACGTCTATGTCGTCGGCGAAAACGGCGAAAGCATCAAACGCCCCGTCAAAATCCGCAATTATGCCGATTCCGTGTACAGCACGGTTTTGGAAGGTCTTGAGGAAGGAGAGCAGATTTATGTCACGGATAAATAAAATATTTGCGCTCCTGTTCGCACTCACATTGGCGTTTTCCGCCTCCGCGGGCGAATATATCATCGATTTTTCCGAAATTGAAAAGGAAACCGCCGCCAACTACAAAACGGTGGAAGTCAAAAAAGGCACCTATGAAAGAATTCAGAACAGCGGCGCTCAGACGTATTACCCTTATGAGTATACAGTCAAATACGAAGGCGCGGCGGCGCAGTTTGTGGATTTTCATGTAAAGCGAAACGATGAAGTCAAAGTCGGCGACCTGCTCGCCACCTTCTCCATCCAGAGAGACGAAGTAG
>JAZSFI010000275.1:0-4509 GCA_045532135.1 Clostridia bacterium
CAGAGGGCTGTGTTCAGTCCGGCTGTGCGTTAATCGGCGGTGAAACTGCTGAAATGCCCGGCATGTATTCGGAAGATGAGTATGACCTTGCAGGCTACACCACAGGTATTGTTGACAAAGAAAAGATTTTAAATCCCGAAAACGTAACTGAAGGCGACGTTCTGATTGCAGTTCCTTCTTCCGGTCTTCATTCGAACGGATTTTCCCTTGTAAGAAAGGCGCTCGACGTTGAAAACCGCGATCTGAAAGAATTTATTCCCGAGCTCGGATGCGCGCTCGGCGATGCACTTCTGACACCCACCAAGATTTACGTAAAACCTGTTCTTCATTTGCTTGAAAAGGCCACCGTTCGTGCAATCGCCCATATTACCGGCGGCGGCTTCTATGAGAACATTCCGCGCGCTTTCGGCGAAGGACTTTGCGCGGTAATCGATGAAAAAGCGATTAAAACGCCCGCCATTTTCGACTATGTTGCCAAGAGTGGAAATATCTCGAAGCGCGACATGTTCATTACTTTCAACATGGGCGTGGGACTCTGTGTAATCGTTCCCAAGGATGAAGCGGAAAATGCGATTAACGCTCTCAAGGAAGCCGGGGAAGATGCCTACATCCTCGGCTATATGGAGAAATCCGCATCTGAAAGTAAGGTACGTTTCGCATGAAAGCAAAAGTAGCGGTTTTTGTATCCGGCGGCGGCACAAATCTTCAGGCAATTATTGACGCTGCCCAGCGCGGCGAAATCCCTTCCGCCGAAATCGCGCTTGTTGCTTCCAATAAATCGGATGCATATGCGCTTGCGCGTGCAAGGAATCACAATATCAAATCCATCGTCTGCGAAAAACTGCCCGGCGAAAAGCGGAAGGATGTTGAAAAGAAGTTTCTTGATTGTGTTCTTTCCGAAAAGATTGATCTCATCGTCCTTGCAGGCTTTATGATGATCTTATCCGAGGATTTCATAAAAGCTTTCCCCGGAAAAATCATAAATGTCCACCCCGCACTCATTCCGTCCTTTTGCGGAAAAGGCTTTTACGGCTTAAAGGTTCACGAAGCTGCGCTTGAAAAGGGCGTAAAGGTTACAGGCGCAACGGTACACTTTGTAAATGAGATTCCCGACGGCGGAGAGATCATTGCACAGAAAGCCGTAGACGTTTTGGACGGCGACACTCCCGAAATTCTTCAAAAACGCGTCATGGAAGAAGCCGAGTGGATTCTCTTCCCGCGTGCAGTTGAAATTGTTTCAAAATCAATCACTCAAATGAAGGAGGCCAACTCATGACCACTTATTTTGAAGCGGCAGGCGCTACCTCTTATCCCGGAAGGGGCATTATGGCAGGAAAATCCGCTGACGGAAAGAAAGCAGTTTTTGCTTATTTTATTATGGGAAGAAGCGAAAACAGCAGAAACCGCATATTTGTTTTGGAAGATGGCGGCATGCGCACGCAAGCGTTCGACGAAAGCAAAATGAAGGATCCTTCCCTGATTATTTATTGGCCGGTGAGAAAGCTTTCCTCCTCCATCATTGTAACCAACGGCGATCAGACCGATACCGTATATAATTTCGTCAAAGAGGGCAAGTCTTTTGTTGAGGCTCTCAATACACGCTGCTTTGAACCCGATGCGCCGAATTTTACGCCGCGCATCAGTTTAATGGCAGACTTCAAGGACAATGATGCATCCTTTACCATGAGCGTTCTCAAATCCAACTGCAAGGAAGGAAAAAAGAACCTTCGCTGCTATTATTTCTTCGACCGTCTGGATGCCGGAGAAGGCATTTTTATCCACACCTACGCCGGCGACGGAAATCCGCTGCCCTCTTTTACGGGTGAACCTGAACAGGTTCAGTTCTCCGGTGAAATCGATGAAATCGTTTCCAATCTTTGGGAGAATCTCGATTCCGACAACCGCGTGTCCCTTTGGGTCGAAACCCGCGATTTGATTACCGGCGAAACCGAAACGCGCGTCATCAACCGAAACAAGTAAGAAAGAGAAGGTAATATAAAATGGTGAACGAAATCCAGCTTAAATACGGCTGTAACCCGAATCAGAAACCTGCTCGTATCTTTATGGCAAATGGTGAAGAACTGCCTGTAAAGGTTCTTTCCGGTCGTCCCGGCTATATCAATTTCCTGGACGCGCTGAACGGCTATCAGCTTGTGCGCGAGCTTAAAATCGCAACGGGCCTGCCTGCTGCCGCATCCTTTAAGCACGTAAGCCCCGCAGGCGCAGCCGTAGGCGTGGAGCTTTCAGACGTTCTTCGCAAAATCTATTTCATCCCCGAAACCGATAAACTTTCTCCTCTTGCGTGCGCTTATGCCCGTGCCAGAGGCGCGGATCGCATGAGCTCCTTCGGTGATTTTATTTCCTTGTCCGACACCTGCGACTATGCAACCGCAAAGCTCATTAACCGCGAAGTTTCCCACGGTGTTATCGCGCCCGGGTATACCGAAAAAGCGCTTGATCTTCTCAAAAAGAAGAGAAACGGCGCCTATAACGTTATTGAGATCGATCCTGACTACAAGCCTGAAGCGCTTGAAAAGAAAATGTGCTTCGGCGTAACCTTTGAGCAGGGCAGAAACGATCTTCAGATCACAGACGACATGCTTTCGAACATCGTAACCGAAAACAAAACTCTTTCCGATGAAGAGAAACGCGATCTCGTAATCTCTCTGATTACGCTCAAATATACTCAGTCCAACTCCGTTTGCTTCGTAAAGGATGGACAGGCCATCGGCGTCGGAGCAGGACAGCAGAGCCGTATTCATTGCACACGCCTTGCCGGTCAGAAGGCGGACAACTGGTTCCTTCGCCAGCATGAAAAAGTACTCTCCCTCCCCCTTCGTGAAGATCTAAAGCGTCCTGACCGCGACAATACCATTGACCTGTATCTTTCCGAAACCGATTGTGAAGACGTTATCGGCGACGACGTATGGATGAACTACTTTACCGAAAAACCCGAAAGATTCACGCTTGAAGAAAAGAAAGAGTATCTTGCCACCGTTACCGGCGTCGCGCTGGGCAGCGACGCGTTCTTCCCCTTCGGCGACAATATCGAACGCGCGCATAAAAGCGGCGTAACCGTGATAGCTCAGCCCGGCGGGTCCATCCGCGATGATCATGTCATCGATACCTGCAACAAATACGGCATTGCCATGGCCTTCACCGGTCTTCGTCTGTTCCATCATTAATGGATTGGAGAAACTTGTATGAATCTTCTGATCATCGGCGGCGGCGGACGCGAACATGCGATCATTCGTGCGCTCAGGAAAAATCCCGAAGTTGAAATCGTTTATGCACTCCCCGGAAACGCCGGAATTGCTCAGATGGCTGAATGTCATCCGATTGCTGCAACCGACATCGAGGGAATTGTCGAATTTTCCAGAAATCACAAGATTGATTTTGCCGTTGTAGCGCAGGATGATCCTCTTGCGCTTGGATGTGTGGATCGTTTAAATGAAATCGGAATTCCCTGTTTCGGCCCCGATAAGAAAGCTGCGCAAATTGAAGCCAGCAAAATCTTTTCAAAGAATCTTATGAAAAAGTATGGGATTCCAACGGCTGCTTACGAAACCTTCTCTGATTGTGAAAAGGCGGTTGAGTACCTTAAAACTTCTTCATATCCGATTGTTTTGAAAGCCGATGGGCTTGCGCTTGGAAAAGGCGTTGTGATCTGTCAGAATTTCGTACAAGCTGAAAGTGAAATAAATGAAATGATGCTTGGCGGAAAATTCGGAAAAAGCGGCGCGAATGTCGTCATTGAAGAGTTTCTCGAAGGTCCCGAAGTCACCGTTCTTTCCTTTACGGACGGAAAGACAGTGGTTCCCATGGTTTCCAGCATGGACCATAAGCGCGCCCTGGACGGCGATAAGGGCTTAAACACAGGCGGCATGGGCGTTATCGCGCCCAATCCCCTCTATACCAGCGAAATTGCCGACCGCTGTATGAAGGAAATCTTCCTTCCGACCATCGAAGCCATGCGCTGTGAGGGCCGTCCGTTTAAAGGCTGCCTCTACTTCGGTCTTATGCTTACAAAAGACGGTCCTAAGGTGATCGAATACAACTGCCGCTTCGGAGATCCTGAGGCACAGGCAGTTCTTCCGCTTTTGAAAAGCGACCTTCTTACCATTATGCGCGCAGTTGAAAGTGAAACGCTTAGAGAAGACATGGTTTCTTTTGACAAAGGCTCGACCTGCTGCGTCATGATCGCCTCCGGCGGATACCCCGAAAAATACCAAAAGGGTTTTGAAATCGACTTTGGCGCATCGGAAGAAACGGCGTTTGTTTATCACAGCGGCACAAAGCTCAGTGAAAACGGAAAATTTGTAACAAACGGCGGTCGCGTATTGGGCGTTGTCTGCACAGCAGAAACGCTTGAAGAAGCCATTCAAAAATCTTATTTTGCAGCCAATCAGATTACCTTTGAAGGAAAGCATATGCGCATGGATATCGGCCAGCGCGCTTTGAAGGGAGAATAAGCATGGTTTACAGAATATTCGTTGAGAAAAAGCCCGG
>JAZSFI010000390.1:0-3310 GCA_045532135.1 Clostridia bacterium
ACAACGCCTGAAGAAAGGAGCGCTTTCGTTTGAACGTCAATTTCACCCTTCGAAACATGCCCCGCGATCCCGAAAAAACCAAGCCCTCCATCTTCGCCGCGTCCGTTTTGTTCTTAATCGGCGTAACGGGGCTTTTTGTTCTGCCCCTGATTATGAGCTTCATCGCCGCCCGTTTCGGCGATTTTCTGATCTCGGAGCTCATGAGCATGATTCAGTCGATGTATTACATCGTTTTTATCGTCCTGCCCATCTTCCTGTATGCGCGACGCGACATGTCTTCCTGCGCTGACGTCATGCGCATTAATCCCCTCTCTTTAAAAAGCGCGCTTTTGGCAACGCTTTCTGCGCTGATTGCCGTGTATTTAAGTCAGATTCTGACCCTTCTTTGGTCCATTCTGATCGAAACCCTGATCGGAACGCCGCCGCCTTCTGCTTTCACGATTCCAACCACTGCAAAATCCCTCGCATCGTCCATCGTCTTTGTCGCCATTCTCCCCGGCATCTGCGAGGAGCTTCTCTTTCGCGGCGCAATCCTCGGCGCGTGGGAAGAGAAGGGCTCCAAAAAAGCCATCATAATTTCAAGCCTCTGGTTTATGCTCATGCACGGAACGCTGACCGGCATCCCCGCGCAGCTCATGTGCGGAATCATCTTGGGCGTGATCGTCGTCTCCACCGATTCCCTTTTCGCCGGCATGATCTTTCACACCGTCTACCACGCCGCCCCCCTGCCCCTGGCCTTTGTCTTAAACCGACAGACTTCGCCCCGCTCAGAAAGCATGTATACCATGTTTGAATCCATCGGCGGAGTTTCCGGAATCCTGCAGCTCATCATGCCCGCCGCGTTTTTCACCATCCTTCTGGTTTTCGCCTTAAAGGCCATCGACAACGAGCGCATTCGAAAAAAAGGCTTTATTTTCGGCTATCCGCCTGCTCCGGCGCGCGATTTCACGCTTTCGGAATACATGGTCATGGGCGCAGGCTTTTCCGTCGTTTTTATGAATTACCTTGAAGACCTTCTTCTGATCATGGGGTGGATATAATGAATGCATGCGTGCTGGCGGTCGGCTCCTTAAAGGAAAAATGGCAGAAGGACGGCGCAAACGAATACTTAAAGCGCCTGACCCGATACGGAAAATACGAAATGTGCGAGGTTCCCGACGAACCCGAGCCCGCCAAACCCTCCAAAGCATTAAACGACATGGTCATGGAAAAGGAAGGGAAAGCGCTTCTTTCCCGCATTAAGCCCATGGACAAGGTCGTGGCGCTGTGCATAAACGGAAAACAGCTTTCAAGCGAGGATCTCGCAGGCGAAACTCAGAAATGGGCGCAGGAGGGAAAGCGCGTCGTATTCGTAATCGGCGGCTCTCTGGGACTCTCCCCCGCCGTTACCGACCGCGCCGACTACAAGCTGTCCTTTTCCAAAATGACTTTTCCCCATCCCCTCATGCGCGTCATTCTCTTGGAACAACTTTACCGCGCGGCCAGAATCAACGCCGGCGAACGGTACCATAAATAAAATCAAAGAGCGGAAGCAAAAACGCACGTTTTGCTTCCGCTCTTTGATATCATACGCTTTATTTCATTTTCTCCTGCTTGACCTTTTTGTCGATGACGTGTCTTCCTTTCAGTTCCTCCCGGATATCGGAAGGAGTGATGCCCATTTCGACCATCAGCACCATGACGTGATAGGCAAGGTCGGCGATTTCGTAAACCGTTTCTTCGCGGCTGTTTTTTGCGCCCACGATAACTTCGGTGGTTTCTTCGCCCACTTTTTTGAGGATCTTGTCAAGTCCTTTCTGGAAAAGATACGTCGTATAGGAGCCCTCGGGGAGAAGCTCCTTTCGGGAAAGCAGCAGCTCGTAAAGGCCGTCCATCGTAAATTCGTCGTCGCCTTTTTCGGGCTCGGCAATGGCGTTGAAAAAGCAGCTGGTCGAACCGGTATGGCAGGCGGGACCGTCGGGATCGACCTTTAAAACCAGCGCGTCCATGTCGCAGTCGGCTGTGACGGAATCCACATGCAGATAATTTCCGCTGGTTTCACCCTTGAGCCAGAGGCTCTTGCGGGATCTGGAATAGAAGCAGGCGAGCTTCTTTTCAAGGGTAATTTCAAGGCTCTCCCGGTTCATGTAGGCGAGCACCAGAACCTCGCCCGTCTGCCTGTCCTGACAAATGGCGGGAATCAAGCCGTCCCGGTCGAATTTAAGCGTGTTTATATCAATCATTTTCTGATCCTCCTGACGGGAATACCCGATGCATGCAAATGCTCTTTAAGGTCCGAAATGGAAACTTCCTTCGAGTGGAAAATGCTGGCGGCAAGGCCTGCGTCCGCGCCGGGCGCAAGCGTGAACAGGTCGATAAAATGACGGATGTTGCCTGCGCCGCCGCTGGCAACGACGGGAATGGTCACCTTTTCACAGACGGCATTGAGCATTTCAATGTCAAAACCGCCTCTCACGCCGTCTGCATCCATGCTGTTTAAAACAATTTCGCCCGCGCCGAGCTCCTGCCCTCTTTGCGCCCATTCTATGGCGTTTATGTCCGTTTGGTCGCGTCCGCCGCGTCCGAAGACGGTGAAAACGCCGTTCACCCGCTTTACGTCCATCGACAGAACTACGCACTGATCGCCGTAATGCCGGGCGGCTTCTTTGATAAGCATGGGATTTTTAATCGCCGAGGAGTTGACGCTCACCTTGTCCGCGCCGTTTTTCAAAACGCGGTCAAAATCATAAAGGCTTGATATTCCGCCGCCGACGGTCAGGGGGATAAACACCTTCTCGGCAACGCGCTTCATAACGTCGGTAAAAAGACCTCTTTGCTCTGCGGAAGCGGTAATGTCGTAAAACACAAGCTCGTCCGCGCCGGCATCATTGTAGTATTCTGAAAGCGCCACCGGATCGTCGATATCCTTTAAGCCTTCAAAATTTACGCCCTTAACCACGCGCCCCGCGCGAACGTCCAGGCAGGGAATGATTCTTTTTGCTAACATACGCCCTCCGAAAGCGCAGAAAGCGCCCGTTTGAGGTTTATATCGCCCGTATACAGCGCTTTTCCGAGGATCGCGCCGTACACGCCCATATCATTGAGCGTGAGAAGCTCATCGTATCGGCAGATGCCGCCGGAAGCCACAATATCGAGAAGTCGGAGGCCAAGCGGTCTTAGGAAGACAATTAGGAAAACCAACTCCTTGGCCCACAGAACGACATGGCTACGATCCGACTTCTTTTCCGAGGATCGCGCCGTACACGCCCATATCATTGAGCGTGAGAAGCTCATCGTATCGGCAGATGCCGCCGGAAGCCACAATATCGAG
>JAZSFI010000035.1:0-8862 GCA_045532135.1 Clostridia bacterium
ACAATGACCATGCCCAATCCCTACCCCAAGAGATTCTTCCTGAAGGATCTGGACGAAACGGCCGTGTACACGCATACGCAAACTGGGAAAACGTATTCCGCAAGCGCGCTTATGCATGCAGGCATCGTTTTTGACGGCGTCTGGGGCGATTATCAAAGCAAGGTTTATACGTTTAGGAAAAACTGAAGTTATGCGCCTTCTCCATGGGAGAGGGCGTTTTTTTGCTTGCTTCAAACCGCATTTAATGGTATACTGATACTGGCTGTTTAGCGCCATAACGCGAGAAAGGATTAAGCGTATGTATACATCAAGACTTATGAACGAGAACACCGAAATGCTGGTGGACGCGCTTTTAAAAATTCAAAATAAAGAAGAATGCTATCGCTTATTGGAGGATTTGCTCACGTTCCGCGAGGTGGAGGATCTTTCCCAGCGCATTCATGTGGCGAAGCTTCTGACCGATAAAGTGACCTATACCGAGATTACGCAGATTACCGGCGCGTCAAGCGCGACCATTGGCCGCGTGAACCGCGCGCTCATGTATGGCGCGGATGGATACAAAACCATCCTTCAGAGAATGTATGAAGAGGAAACGGAGAAATGATCGATCTTACCCTCTTAAACCCCGAGCAAAAAGAGGCGGTTTTGACGACAGAAGGCCCGCTTCTTGTGCTTGCGGGCGCAGGATCCGGAAAAACGCGCGTGCTCACATACAGAATTGCCCATCTGCTTGAAAAGGGCGTGCCTGCGTGGGCGATCCTTGCAATAACCTTTACCAACAAAGCGGCGCGCGAAATGCGCGAGCGCGTTACGCTGCTTGCGGGCGAAAAAGCCGACGACGCGTGGGTGCTTACGTTTCACGCCTGCTGCGCGCGGATTTTGAGGCGCGATATTGAAAAACTGGGCTACAAGCGCGAGTTTGTCATCTATGACGATGATGATCAGATGACGCTTATCAAACGAATATTAAAGCAGCTTGACATAAGCGACAAAAACTATCCGCCCAGAAGCGTAAAAAGCGTGATTTCCGATGCAAAAAACAGGATGCTATCGCCTGAAGAGTGGTATAAGGAAAATTCGGACATGCGCTCAAAGCCGTATTACCGCGCATACCAGGAATACGAAAATCAGCTCAAGAGCAACAACTCGCTTGATTTTGACGATCTGATTTTAAAAACGCTCATCCTTTTGTCCGAGCATCCGCCGGTACTTGAAAGCTACAGACGCAAGTTTTCCTACATTCTGGTGGACGAATATCAGGACACGAACCTTGCGCAGTATATGCTTGTAAAGCTGCTTGCGGGCGACAAGAAAAACGTATGCGTAGTCGGCGACGACGACCAGTCCATATACGGCTGGCGCGGCGCGGATTTAAGAAATATACTGGAATTTGAAAAGGATTACGGCGGATGTCCCGTCATTAAGCTTGAGCAGAACTACCGATCGACTGCAAATATTCTGGATGCAGCCAATCAGGTGATTGCGCACAATACAGGCAGAAAAGAGAAAGCGCTGTGGACGGAAACGGACGGCGGCGACAAAATCAAGCTCTACCACGCCCTTGACGAAAGGGATGAGGCGGCTTGGGTGTGCGACGGAATTTCAAATCTCATGCGCAAAGGGCTTCCGGCGGGCGATATTGCGGTTTTGTACCGCACCAATGCGCAGTCGCGCGTTCTGGAAGAAGCGCTGGTTCGCCGCGGCATCCGCTACGGCGTGTACGGCGGTCTAAAGTTCTACGACCGCAAGGAAGTCAAGGATGTTATTGCGTATCTGAGGCTGCTAATTAACCCGGACGATGATGTTTCTTTAAGGCGTATCATCAACGAGCCGCGCAGAGGAATCGGCGACAGCACGGTGGATGCAATTGCCGCATATGCGCGCAAGAACGAATACTCAATGGTGAATGCAGTGCTGGATGCGGACAAGATCGGTCTTTCCGCCCGCGCGCTGAACGCCGTTCGTGCATTCGGCGATCTGATCGTCGATCTTACGGGCGAAATGCTGGATGTTTCATGCGCTCAGCTGGTCGAAAAAGTGCTTGACAAGACGGGAATTTTGAAACAGTACGAAAACAGCAAAGACGAGATGGACGCCTCGCGCGTTGAAAACATCAAGGAACTCGTATCGGCCGTTGTAGAATACGATAAACAGAATCCCGAGGAAGGCATTTTGGGCTTCCTCGAAAACGTCGCGCTGGTTACGGACACGGACAATCTGGAGGAGAAGACGAGCGTTGTTACGCTGATGACCCTCCACTCGGCCAAGGGCCTTGAATTCCCCGCGGTATTTCTGACCGGCCTTGAAGAAAACATTTTCCCGATTTCAAGGGCGATGTTTGATGAAGAGCAGCTGGAGGAAGAGCGAAGACTCATGTATGTCGGCATCACGCGCGCCAAGAAGCATCTTTTTCTCAGCCACGCCGGAAACCGCATGCTGTACAATGCCCGCCAGTCGAACGAAATATCGCGCTTTGTTTCGGAGATTCCGCAAAGGGTCATGGAGGACAACCGCATGCGCACAGGCGCAGCAAGGCTTTCACGCCCCATGCAAAGGCCGGCTGCAGGCGGAAACTACCCGAAGCCTGCTCTGCCCAACATCGGCGGGAAAGCCGGTTTAAACGGCATTCCGGGGCTTCAGAAGGGCTTTGGAAATGCAAATGTCGTATCTTCCAAAGCATCGGACGTACGCGGAGCCAATCTTTTCCGCGCAGGCGATAAGGTTGCGCACAGAACGCTCGGAACGGGCGTTGTAAAAGAGGTGCGCCGGACCGAATTGGGCGTCCGCGTAGACGTGGATTTCGGCCGGGAAAAGGGCGTGCGCACGTTCCCTGCAGATACGGCGCCCATTATCAAAATCTGATAGAGTAAGAGGTTTTTGGTTATGAACAGGATGCGTGAGCTTGTCGAAATTCTGAACAGATACGGCTATGAATACTATGTTCTGGACGCGCCGACGGTGTCGGACAAGGAATACGACAGGCTGTATGACGAGCTTGTTCAGCTTGAAAAGGAAACGGGCGAAATTCTGCCCGATTCGCCTACGCGCCGGGTCGGCGGCGAACCTTTGAAGGAGTTTGCGCCGCATACGCATATCAACCGCCTTTACAGCATGGATAAAGCCCAGAGCGAGGATGCGGTGCGCGAATGGATCAAAAGGTGTGAAAAGCTTAGGAACGAAGCGATTGCGGGCGGAAACGAGCTGCCCGAATTAAAGTATGTCGTTGAACACAAGTTTGACGGACTGACTTTGTGCCTGACATACAAAGAAGGAACGCTTGTGCAGGCGGCGACGCGCGGAAACGGCGTTACGGGCGAGGCGATTCTTCCGCAGGCGCTGACGATCAATCAGATTCCCTTGTCCATTCCGTTTGCAGGCACGCTTGAAGTGCACGGCGAATGCTATATGCGTTTAAGCACGCTGGAAAAATACAATCTGACCGCGAAGGAACCCCTGAAAAACGCCAGAAACGGCGCGGCCGGCGCGCTTCGTAATCTCGACCCGCAGGTGACGAAATCGAGAAATCTGGACGCGTGCTTTTATAACGTCAACTATATCGAAGGAAAATCCTTTTCGTCTCAGGAAGAAATGCTGGAGTTTTTGAAGCAAAACCGCTTTCCGACGTCTGCATGCGAGCTTTTCGCGGACAATGAAAAAGAGGTTATCGAAAAAATACGCGAAATTGAAGAAAAGCGGTCGGAGCTTGACTATCTGATTGACGGCGCGGTTGTCAAAATCCGGGATTTCAAAACCCGGGACGCGCTTGGAAGCACTGAAAAATTTCCGAGATGGGCGGTTGCGTTCAAGTTTGAGGCGGAGGAAGTAACGTCGCTTCTTGAAGATGTGACGTGGGAGATCGGAAGAACCGGAAAGCTTACCCCCCTTGCGCACGTATCGCCTGTTGAGATTGCGGGCGCGACGGTCAAAAAAGCGACGCTCAACAATTACGGCGATATTTTGAGAAAACGCGTGAAAATCGGCGCGCGCGTGTGGCTGCGCCGGTCAAATGAAGTTATTCCCGAGATCATGGGCCGCGTGGACGAGTACGTGGAAGGGGAGAGGGAGGTTCAAAAGCCCGTAACCTGCCCCGGCTGCGGCGCTTTGCTGGAAGAAAGAGGCGCGCATATTTTCTGCCCGAACCGCCTTGGATGCATGGAGCAGATTGTCATGCGGCTGAAACATTTTTCCGGACGCGAGGCGATGGATATTGAAGCGTTTTCCGAAAAAACGGCAAGACAGCTGATTCAGGCGCTGGGCATCAAAGAACCTTCGGATCTTTATCATCTTACGTTCGAAGCGCTTTCCGCGCTTGAAAGATTCGGCGAAAAAAAGGCCCGGAACCTTCTTGACGCGATTGAAAAAAGCAAGTCCGTAAAGCTTGATTCATTCATCTTTGCGCTCGGCATTCCGAACATCGGACGAAAAACCGCGCGCGATCTTGCCGAAAAATACGCTTCGATGGACAGGTTTATGAATGCAACCGAAGAAGAACTTTTGTCCATTGATGAAATCGGCGAAATTGTTGCAAAGAGCGTTACAGAGTTTTTTAAGGCAGAAGACACGCGAAGCGAGTGCCTGCGTTTAATCGAAATGGGCGTACATCCCGTCTGGGAGAAAAAGGCGGAAGGCGCTGCGTTTTCAGGGATGACGGTCGTCGTCACGGGAACGCTTGCGAGCCTTTCAAGAAGCGAGGCGGAAGAAAAAATCCGGCTGAACGGCGGGAAAGCCGCTTCTTCCGTTTCCAAGAAGACCTCCCTCGTTGTTGCGGGCGAAAGCGCCGGAAGCAAGCTTGCAAAAGCTAATGAGCTTGGCGTTCGCGTAATCAATGAAGAAGAATTTCTTTCCATGTTCGGCAGGGGAATTTAAGCATAATAATTTCATTGTTCGATAACACAAATGCATCTGAAATGTGATATAATAAATCGGATTTAAATGGATTGAGAGGCGTTAAGCACTTCATGTATTCCATGACGGGTTATGGCCGCGCGACCAATCAGGCGGACGGCCGCACAATGACAATTGAATTAAAAAGCGTAAATCATCGCTTTCTGGATCTGAATTTTCGCATGCCGCGTTCCTTTGCATTCCTTGAGGATACCGCCAGAAAGGCGATTGCAAAAAAGTTGTCCCGCGGACATGTGGATGTGTTCTGTACATACGTAAACCTTCGCGACGACAGCAAAATTGTTACCGCCGATATGGGTCTTGTCAAGGCATACATGACGGCGCTTGATGAAATTGAGAAGGAAACCGGTCTTAGGGACGACAGATCCATTTCCCTGATTTCGCGCCTTCCGGATGCTTTGCGCATTACCGAAAACGCAGAGGACGAAGAGGCGCTTAAAGAGCTCATGCTTCAAACCTTGAACGACGCGCTTGACAATTTAAACGCCATGCGCCTTAAAGAGGGCGAGGCGATGAAAAGCGACATGCTTTTAAAGATTTCTGAAATCGAGAAGGAAAACGAGTTCATTGAAAAGCGTTATCCCCAAACGGTTTTGGAGTATCAGGAAAAGCTCAAAACGCGTGTGGAGGAGCTTTTAAACGGCCAGCTGGACGAGAATCGCCTGGCGCAGGAGGTTGCCGTCATGGCGGACCGCGCGGCGATTGCCGAGGAAACCGTTCGCCTCAGAAGCCACATCCGTCAGGCAAGAGAAAAGTGCGCTTTGAATGAGCCCGTCGGAAGAAGCCTTGATTTCATCGTTCAGGAAATGAACAGAGAGGTTAATACCATTTCCTCAAAGTCTCAGGATATCCCGATCACGCAGTCTGTGATTGCGTGCAAAAGCGCCATTGAAAAGCTGCGTGAACAGCTTCAGAATGTAGAATAAATTCATTTTACGGATATAAGGAGGAAATTCCCCATGATGATCGATCCCCCCATTGGCGAACTGTTAAAGCGCGTTGACTGCCGTTACACCCTGGCCGTTGAAGCCGCCAAGCGTGCCCGTCAGCTGATCGACGGCGAACAGCCCCTGTTCGATACCAAGGAAAACAAGCCCCTGTCCATCGCGATTGAAGAGATTCATCGCGGACTCATCACTTATTCCCGCACGGAAGAAGTGGATGAATAAATTTCTCCCGAAAAATGGTAAATAACGCCGAAGCGAGCTGAAAAATGGCCTGCTTCGGCTTTGCGCTATTCTGAATGACAGTTTAGGAGGCACTATGCTCACAGGAAAGAGAGTCGTTGTCGGTGTGACCGGCGGCATTGCCGCATATAAAACGTGCGAACTCGTGCGCCTTTTAAAAAAAGCTGGCGCGTCCGTCCGCGTGGTTATGACGGAGCATGCGAAGGAATTTGTTGCGCCTTTGACCTTTGAAACGCTTTCGGGCAATCAGGTGTATTCCGACAATTTCAATAAAGCCTGGGAGATCGGACATATCTCGCTTCAGAATTTTGCGGATCTGACCGTAATTGCGCCGGCGACTGCAAACATCATCGGAAAGATGGCCTCCGGCATCGCTGACGACCTTCTTTCAACAACCGTCATGGCGATGACAACGCCCGTTCTGATCGCGCCGGCGATGAACAGCGGTATGTGGCGAAACGCGGCGACCAAGGACAACATGGAAACTCTCAGAAGACGCGCGGTTCATGTGGTCGGTCCCGGCTCGGGCGATCTGGCCTGCGGTATTTCCGATATCGGCAGAATGGCGGAACCTTCTGAAATTTTTGAAAAAGCCAAGGAAATTCTTCTTGCAAAGCGCGATTTTGAAGGGAAAACGGTGCTTGTCACCGCAGGCCCCACGCGCGAAAAGCTGGATCCGGTCAGATTTCTTTCCAATCGCTCGACCGGAAAAATGGGCTATGCCATTGCGGAGGCTGCGCAAAAAAGAGGCGCAAGGGTTGAACTTGTGTCAGGTCCTGTAAGCATTCCTGTACCTGCAAGCGTTAATGTGACGTATGTCGAAAGCACGCAAGACATGTTTAACGCCGTTACCGAAATCGCAAAGCGCGCGGATGTGGTCATTCAGGCTGCCGCGCCCGCCGACTTTACGCCGGAAACGGTCAAGGATCAGAAAATCAAAAAAACCGGGGACGGCATGACCCTTACGCTTGTTGCAACGCCCGATATCGCAAAATATCTGGGCAGCCAAAAAAGAGAAGGGCAGGTGCTCGTGGCGTTCGCGGCGGAAACCGAGAATGTTACCGAGAATGCTCAGGGAAAGAGAAAGCGCAAAAATGCCGACCTGATCGTTGCAAACGACGTGACCAAGCCGGGCGCAGGCTTTGGCGTGGATACCAATGTGGTCACGATTTTGTCTGAAGAGGGCGTGACGGAATATCCTCAGATGCCCAAAAAAGACGTTGCCGATAAGATTCTCGATCATGTGGAAAGGATTTTAACGTGCAATACGCGGAAGTGATTGTTTTTCTCTCAGCGGGCGATGTGGATAAAACGTTCACATATTCGCTGCCCGAGGGCATGACTGTGTCGCAGGGCGACATGGTGGTTGTCCCGTTCGGGCCAAGAACGCTTGAGGGTTTTGTCATAAAAGTCAAACAGGAGGCGGGCTTTGACGAAAGCAAAATAAAGCCCGTCTTGAAAAAGCGGGATGAATCGCACTCGATATATCCCGAAATGATAGAGCTTGCTTTTTGGATGCAAAAAAAATACAACTGCTATTTTGCCGATGCGTTCAGGCTCATGATTCCTGCTGAAATGCGTGATCAGCGCGTGAAGGAAAAGACGATTCGAATTGCAAGGCTTGCTGTGAACGCAGATGAAGCCGTGGCGCTTTTAAAGCGCGCGCCCAAGCAGATGGAAGTCGTCAAGGCGCTGAAAGGCGGCGCAAAGCCCGTTCAGTATTTGAGCGAAATGATTCCAGGCGCATCTCAGGCGGTTGTGGCTTTGGCTGAAAAAGGAATGGTTCATCTTTCAGACGACCGCGTGCGGCGCGCGCCCAGCATGGATGACAATGGGCGGACGCATGAGGATCCCAAGCTTATGCCCGGCCAGCAGAATGCGGCCGACGAGCTTGTGAATGCGCTTGATCACGGCGGGGGAAGATTTCTTCTGCACGGTGTGGCCGGAAGCGGAAAAACGGAAGTCTATATTCGCCTGATCCGTGAAATTCTAAAGCGCGGCAAAGGCGCGATTGTGCTGGTGCCCGAGATTGCGCTGACCCCACAGATGGTCGGCTGGTTTCACGCCAGATTCGGAAAAAACGCGGCGGTGATCCATTCGCGCCTGTCCGCGGGTGAAAAATACGATGAATGGGAGAGAATCCGGTCGGGCGAAGCGCGCGTTGTAATCGGCGCAAGAAGCGCTGTATTTGCCCCGGTAAGAAATTTGGGTGCAATCATCGTAGACGAAGAGCATGAGGGCGCATATTTGTCCGAAAAACGCCCGAGATACGATGCGCGCGAGGTTGCGTGGCAAAGAACGGTTATGGCAAATGCCGTTTTGCTGCTCGCAAGCGCGACGCCGTCCATTCAGACCTATATGCGCGTGATGCCGGGCGTAAAAACGGAAAACCGGCTGACGCTTCTTGAGCTTAACAAACGCGTCATGGGAAGAGATTTGCCCGAATGCGAAATCGTGGATATGAGACGCGAATTCGAAATGGGCAACAAAGGCATTTTTTCGGGAAGACTGGTTTCCGAGATGAAAAAATGCCTCGAAAACGGCAAACAGGCGATGCTGTTTATCAATCGCCGGGGACATTCGACCTTTGTTTCCTGCCGCGCGTGCGGACATGTGGAAAAATGCAGCGAGTGCGATGTTTCCATGACCTATCACCAGTCAGACGGAAATATGCACTGTCACTATTGCGGAAAGGCGCTTGCACCGCCCAAAACCTGCCCGGAATGCAAAAGCAAATTCATCAAATTCTTTGGCGCAGGCACGCAGAAGG
>JAZSFI010000079.1:0-3392 GCA_045532135.1 Clostridia bacterium
CGCGCAGAAACTGAAATTCTCCTTCAAAGAGCAGAGAGAATACGAAACCATCGATCAGGACATCGCGGACATTGAAGCGAAAATTGCCGAGTGCGATGAAAAAATTGGCCTGAACGCAAGCGATTATATCCGCCTTCAGGAATTAACCGACGAAAAAACGGCGCTTGAGACGCTGCTTGAAGAAAAGATGGACAGATGGGTGTACTTAAACGACCTTGCCGAGCGCATTCAGGCGCAGGAGGCGGGGAAATAAAATTCTGAAAGCCTGAGAGACGAGGAAATCTGAAAAAACACACGCTTTCCTCAAACACCGAACCGAAGGTTTCAAAGATTTGCATGGGCTGTATGAGGTTGGCAAATCCATGGGCGCGACAGCATGGCTGGATGGTAAGCGAGAAGAATACGTGCAGGAGCATCGCGGGGCGGAACCGGCTTTGGGAAAGAAGTGAAGGGAGATTGAACGTGACGAGCGACAAGATTTTCATGATGCCCTTTCAAAAGGTATTTCCGCTTCTGATTGCCAAAGCGGAAAAAAAGGGCAGAACGCGGGATGAGGTATTCGAGGTTGCGTCATGGCTCACCGGCTACAGTTATGCGCAGCTGGCTTCGTTTTTGGAAAGCGATCTGGCGTATGGAGCGTTTTTTGAAAATGCGCCCCATCTGAATGAAAACCGGAAAAAGATCACGGGTTCGGTTTGCGGTGTGAAGCTTTCGGAAATCGAGGACGAATTGATGCTTGAAATAAGATATCTTGATAAGCTCGTTGATGAACTGGCCAAGGGCAAAGCCATGGAGAAGATTTTTAGAAAGTAAGATTGAAATATGCGGTCATATAAGCGCTTGATGATACTTCGCTTATGTGACCGCACTCGTTTTAAAATAAGCCCGGAATGCAAAATCAAAATAGGGATCGGGCGAGACGTATAATAAGGCTATGATTAAGGAAATGAAACCGCGCATGTGCGAAGGAGGCCAAAATCATGACAAATACGAAGATGTTCGATCACGAAAAGATGTACACCTATATCCGAGGCTATGCAACGGGTGCGAGGATGACGCAAACCCTTCGCGCGCTTTCCTTTGCACGGTCGAAGCACGAGGGGCAGATGAGAAAAAGCGGCGAGCCGTACATCGTTCATCCGTTGACGATGGCGTGCAACGCGCTCAGTATGGGCATTCGGGAAGACAGCGTAATTGCGACCATTCTTCTTCATGATGTGTGCGAGGACTGCGGCGTAGCCCTGTCTGAGCTGCCGGTTGAAGGCGAAGCGGCGCGCGGCGTTGAGCTTATGACGTTTAAGGTGATGCCGGGCGAGACCAAGGAGACGGCGAAGGTTCGGTATTACAACATGATGATCGAAAGCAGAGCAGCGACCATATGCAAGCTCATCGACCGCTGTCACAATGTGTCCAGCATGGCGGGCACATTTTCAAAAGAAAAGCTGATTGCCTATATCGAAGAAACACGCAAGTTTGTTCTGCCGCTTCTTAAAAAGGCGAAAACGGCCTATCCGAACGACGCAGACATTCTGTTTGTGCTCAAATATCACATTTTAAGCGTCGTCAATTCCATCGAAGCGACGATGCAGGTGTATGAATAACGGCGGCTTGTTTGCTCAGTGAAATTAAAAGAAAGGATGAAAATGACGATGATTTCGGTCGGCATAAACTTGATTTGGCCGGCAAGTGCTCAGGGGTGGTATGCGGTCAAGGCAAAGGGATACATTCTTTCCGTGCTTCACTGGGGAGATGCGCAGGGTGCGTCGGAAGACTGGAGCCCGTTTGCTTATGTTCCGATTGATCCGGTAGGAAACGGAGAGTTTTATTTTTCCGGTAACCGGGGCATACCGCGCGGCATGACGCATGTGTGGGCAAAGGTGTATACAGAGGATTTTTCCTCGTTTGAATGGTCGTCCGCCATGATTCCCGGGTGTTTTTTGCCAAAGGATGAAACGCCCGGGAAGCCTGTGCGATTTTCCGTCCTCACCGACCTTCATATGTCCAAAACGCCGTGGCGCATTCGTCAGGCGCTGAGGGCAGCGGAAAGCGACGTTATTTTCCTTCTGGGCGATTCTTCAAACGACGGCCGGGCGGAACAGTTTGAAAACGTCCTGGCCTGCATTTCGGATTTAGCGCCGGATAAGGCGGTTTTTCCCGTAATCGGAAACCATGATGTTCTTCATCCGTCCGCGAAGGCGGAAAACGGGTGCGTTCATTACGAGGATTTCCAGAAGAAGCTTCTTTCAAATGCTGAAAACAGGGGCTTTTCCGTTCAGTATGCGCCCGATGGCCGCGCCTATTCCGTCAGGATTGGGGAAATCGAGATTCTCGCACTTCATTGTGTGACGACGGGGCGCAGGTTTGAGTTTCCGGAGGATGTTCAGATTGAATGGCTGAATCAGCGTCTTTTTGAAACGGCGGATTTGCGGCACATCGTTTTGTGCCATGCGCCGCTGATCAGGCACAATCCCAACAGAAACGAAGGCCCGGCATATTTCAGCAAGAACAACCGGATTCAGGAAATCATCGATCAATCGGGGCGCGTGATATTTTTAAGCGGACACACGCATGTTTCTGCGAATGTCCTGATCGGAAACGGAGAATACGACCGGGTGCACAACAACATATATCTGGATTGTGCAAGTGTAGTCGCGACGGACACCTCTGGTGAAAAAGGTATGATGGCGCGAGATTGGAAGGATGGGTGCGAGACGGAATTAGTGATTTCAGAGAACATGGTTGAGATTACCATGCGATCGATTGCTTCCGGCGTGAAGTTTTCAAGGGGATATTATCGCTTTTCCATCTGAGTGTGAAAAGTATCCGGAAATGATTTTCAAAACGTACATATTGCGTGATATAGAATGAAATCACGAAAAACAAAAGTGCACCACTTGTCGGTGCGTTTTTGTAAAAGAACAAATGGGGCGATCAAAATGTTCAAAAAGAGATGGCTGTATAATAAAGGGCTTGCACTGGAAAAAGAAGGAAAGCTCGAAGAAGCCTACAAAGAGTATGAAAAGGGCGCGCATCTCAACGACCCGAAAGCAATGGTTGCCATCGCGCGCTTGTATATAATCGGGAAATTCCGCCCGGTGACGAAGTCGAATCTTGGAGATGTGTTGCTTGGCGGCGGACCGATTTTCCCATGGAGCGTTCAGAATTGGGAAGAGCCCGATTATGAAAGCGGTATTGAGTGGCTCAAAAAGGCGGCGGATCTGAATGATCCAAAGGCGCTTAGCGTTCTTGGGAATATGTTGTCTTCCGGCGTCGGCGTAAAGGCGGACATTGAAAAGGGTCTTGAATATCTGTACAAGGCGGCAAAAAAGGGCGATATTTCAGTAAAAAAAGACATTTGCCTGTATCGTCCCGGTGGAAAATCCCTTTCGGAT
>JAZSFI010000284.1:0-2317 GCA_045532135.1 Clostridia bacterium
GTGCGCACGAGCAGTTGGTGGAACTTGATATTCCCCATACCGTTAAAGTGATATCTGCACACAGATCGCCTGAAGCAGCTGCGGAATTTTCTAAATCCGCCCGCGACAACGGTTATGCCGCAATCATTGCAGCCGCCGGAAAGGCAGCTCATCTGGCGGGTGCGATTGCCGCAAACACTACTCTCCCGGTAATCGGAATTCCCGTCAAGTCTTCTACGCTCGATGGACTTGACGCTCTTCTTTCAACCGTTCAGATGCCTTCCGGCATGCCCGTAGCGACCGTTGCTATCGACGGCGCAAAAAACGCCGCGCTTCTTGCTGCACAAATACTTTCCGTAAGTGATGAGGAAATTGCAAACAAACTGTCAGCAATGCGCAAAGAAATGACTGAAAAAGTGCTTTCAAAAAATCAAAAATTCGAAGAAGAGTTCTCCTACAAAATCTAAATATCTTCTACTTTACGGAGGAACGTCAATGAGCGGAATTTTCGGAATCTATTCTCCTAAACCTCAGGCGATTGCTGAATACTGTTATTATGCGCTTTATGCGCTTCAGCATCGAGGTCAGGAAAGCTGCGGTATCACCGTAAACGATAAGGGTCTTTTAAGAAGTCATAAAGACGCAGGTCTAGTAAATGATGTCTTCACAAAGGAATCCCTTCAAAACCTTGGCGAAGGTAAAATTGCTGTCGGTCATGTTCGTTACGGAACGACCGGCATCAATCCCCGTCAGAACGCCCAGCCGATTACAATCAACCACGTAAAAGGTCTTATGGCGCTTGCCCATAACGGCGCTTTGACCAATGCATTTGAACTTCGCGAAGAACTTGAGCTCAACGGCTCTATTTTCCATACTTCTTCCGACGCAGAAGTTTTCGCGTATGCCATCGTCAGAGAACGGCTTAAAAGTCCATCCATAGAAGAGGCCGTAGCTGCATCCATGGACGTTTTAAAGGGCGCGTATTCTTTGATTATCATGTCTTCCACAAAGCTCATCGGCGCTCGGGATCCTTTCGGTATGCGTCCACTTTGTATCGGAAGCCTTGACGACTGCTGGGTGCTCGCAAGCGAAAGCTGCGCGCTTGATTCTATCGGCGCTACCTTTGTCCGCGACGTAGAGCCCGGAGAAATCGTAATCATTGATAAAAACGGCATCCGCTTTGACAAGCGCAGAGTCGGAAGCAAACCCAAAAACACCTGCATATTTGAACACATTTATTTCGCCCGTCCGGACAGTGTGATCGACTCAGACAGCGTTCACATGGCGCGCCAGATGGCAGGACAGCTGCTTGCTAAGGACCATCCCGTGGAAGCAGACGTCGTCATCGGAGTCCCTGACAGCGGCCTTGACGCGGCGCTTGGCTATTCAAAGGCCTCAGGAATTCCCTACGGAATCGGTTTCATCAAAAACAAATATATTGGTCGAACCTTTATTCAGCCTACGCAGAAAGATAGAGAAGACAAAGTCCGTATTAAACTCAACCCGATTTCAGCAACCGTAAAAGGAAAGCGTGTTATTCTTGTGGACGACTCCATTGTCCGAGGAACGACATGCGCGCGTATTGTAAAACTTTTAAGGGATGCAGGCGCAACAGAAGTTCATATGCGCTCCTCCGCGCCGCCGTTTTTGTATCCCTGCTATTTCGGAACCGATATCGATTCGCCTGAAAAGCTGATTGCGCACAACCACACGATTGAGGAAATTCGTGAAATCATCGGCGTTGATTCCCTTGGATATCTTTCAAAAGAAAACGCGCTGAAGCTGACCAATAATTCCTCCGGTTTCTGCGCTGGCTGCTTTACCGGAATCTACCCCACTGAGCCCCCCAAACATGTCGATCGTTCCAAGTTTGAAATGAGCATTATGGAGGAAGATTTGAAATGAAGAACAGTTATTCTGAAAGCTATCGCGAAGCGGGCGTTGACATTACCGCAGGTTACAAAGCTGTTGAACTCATGAAAAGCCATATCGCGCGAACGCTTACGAGCGGCGCAATGGGCGCAGTCGGCGGATTCGGCGGAGCATTTGAACTGGATCTCACCGGCATCAGCAAACCTGTTCTCATTTCCGGCACCGACGGCGTTGGCACGAAGCTTAAGCTTGCTTTCCTGATGGATAAGCACAACACCATCGGTATTGACTGCGTTGCCATGTGCGTAAACGATGTTGTATGTTTAGGCGGAAAGCCTCTTTTCTTCCTTGATTATATCGCGCTTGGCAAAAACGTTCCCGAACGCGTCGCCGACATCGTATCGGGCGTCGCCGAAGGCTGCGTTCAGGCAGGCTGTGCTTTAATCGGCGGTGAAACTGCTGAAAT
>JAZSFI010000003.1:0-1582 GCA_045532135.1 Clostridia bacterium
AAGGAGGAGAAAATGTCCTTGTAGATCCAAGTTTCCCCGTCATAGGGAACATATCCGCTTGCCGAAAAACGCTTGACGCCGGTGTATGCGCGGATGAGCTGGTTGCCGGATAAAAATTCGACATAGCCCCAGTTTACGCCGCTTCCGCTCGTCTGGTAATAGACGGTGTAATCCTTGTTTCCTGAAAATGTGCCGGGCTCCGTGTATTTGGTTCCGGGACCGGTTCTGGTTGAAATGTTCTGATTGGGAAAAATGGATACGGGATGATAGGGGAAAGAGACAACGGATGATATTTCATTGTAACCGGGCGCTGTGTCATTTTCGGAATGGTTCAGAAGGTCTTTAAAAGCGTCTCCGTTCGGAAGCGAAAAATCATAGCGGACGGAATAGACCTTTTTTAAATAGTATTCATCCATATAGCCCACGAAATTTTCGTAGGCAACGCAGAAACCCTTGTCAACGGCGGCAATGTACATGACAACGGAACCGGAAGGAATGTATGTAATAACCGTTGCGTCGTTTGGATGGAAGGAAGCATACAAAGGCGCTGTGTAAGCGTTTTCAACAAGCAAAAGATCGCCGGTTGAATATGTTTCGGAAAATGCGGACAATGGGAGCATGAAGAAAATCAGGGCGAGAATCAAAAGAGCTGCTCGTTTCATATGCGCGTATCCCTCTCTTTTTGTTTTCTTTTAGACGAAAAATGGATAAAAATAGTTTCAGTGCACAGGAAAGAAATACTTTTGTTGCAAAATTGACGGATTGGATAACCGATAGATCATTGTATATTTTGATTCGTCATGATATAATAAAATATGTGTGCCTATACGCACATTGAATTACTGTCTGGAGGGATCCGATATGGGCGGACTTATGAACAATTATTACTACGGCAAGGCGGGAAAGGGCGACTACACGGTTGATCAGATGCCCACCACGCGCAGACAGCTGTTTTTCACAACTCTTCGCGTGCGCCTGAGCAGCATGTGCGCGCTGAATATCTTCCATGTGGTTTTTGTCATTCCTCTTCTGATTCTTGCGCTGTATGCCTATAACGGACTTATGGTGTTTGTGTCGGATGATGCGTGGAAGCTTGGCGGGGCTGAGATGCAGGAAGCGTACAACGTATACATGGATTCGTACAATGCGTACATGGACGTTGAAAATGCCGCTGACAATATTGAAAAAAACAAGAGCTTTTTATCGGACGTTGAAGAGCGGATTGCGCGCGTTGAAGCGGGCGGCGAGGTAATCGTTGAGGATGCGCCGGTCGTTGAAGGCGGCGAGCCGGAAAAGCGTCCTGCAACGATGGAAGAGCTGCAGGCGGAAAAGGCCGGTTATACGGCGGAAATTGCGCGCCTTGAAAAGCTCCTTAAAGAAACGGACGAAGAAGCCAAAAGCGCGCTTCAGGAAGAAGCGTATAAAAACGGCCTGATTTATGAAAACTATCGCTCCGGTTCGCTCAAGAGCTTTATTGCCCAGACGCTCATGTTCATGATTCCCTTTATGGGTCTTGCGGGCATCGGCTCCACGGGTCAGATGTATGTACTCAGAAACTGGGCGAGGGATGAGCATGCCTTCC
>JAZSFI010000100.1:0-12139 GCA_045532135.1 Clostridia bacterium
CCCGGTTTCGTGTTTATGCTTTTAGTGAGACAGCGCCTTGGAGCGAATTTTAAGCAAACACAAACTGTCGCCCGATCGGACGGCAGTTTGTATTTTATAGGCAATTAGCCTACGATACCGCTTCTTTCGACGCCCTGGACGAACTTGCGCTGTACGAACATATAGAGAACGACCAGCGGCATGAAGACCAGAAGGGCGGCGGTTTTGGCGATTGCGCCTTCGTAAACGGGGTTTTTCATCAGGAAGGCGTAGGTTGCGGGGATCTTGGTGGAGATCTTCGCGAGGGACTCGTCGACGGAACCGGTCGCCTTATTGAAGGCAAGCATCAGATAGTTGACGTTGGTGTCGTCGAAGAGGCGGATGTAGTAAGAATCGTTCCAGTTCCAGACGAAGGAGAGAACGGCAACCGTCAGGATACCTGCGCCGGCGGAGGGAACGACGATGGAGGTAAAGGTGCGAAGGAAGCCTGCGCCGTCCATATAGGCCGCTTCTTCCAGCTCCTTGGGCAGAGCTCTGAAGGACTGGCGGAAAATATAGATGTACAGACCGCTCTTCAAGCCCATGCAAAGGGCGTTCAAGATAAACAGCGATCCACCCTTTAACAGGTTCACCGGCTTTCCGGTAATCAGACGGATGATGCCGAAGATATCAAATTCCTTGAAGAACAGATACTGGGGCAGCATGAACATCTGCGGCGGAACCACGATGGTAAATACCGCAAGGGCAAACAGGATGCTGCGTCCGGGGAACTTGAGTCGCGCAAACGAATAGCCTGCCATCATGGCGCTGACCGTCTGGAGAACCGTGATGATGGAGGTATAGAAAAGCGTATAGGGCAGCGCTTTTCCATAATTCAGCATCAGCGCGGAAACATGCCAGTTTTCAATGGAGAAACGGGCCGGAATCCAGATGGAGGACGGGAAGGACAAATCGCGCGGATTGGTGAAAGCAGTAGAAATGTTGATGAGAATCGGCGCCAGGATCAGGTAGGATAAGCAGATGATCATCAGGTATCTGAAAAGACCTCCGAAAAAGCTCTTGGCTTTTTTGACCATCAAGCCTCTGGACATGCGCTTTTTCTTCTTAGTCATAGTAGAACACCACCTTTCTGATCAATCCCGCAGCAATGCCGATAATGATTACATTGATCACAATGTAAATGCAGCCCATCGCTGCGCCCAGACCATACTGCGCGTTTTTGAAGCCCTTGTCATAAACAAGGTTTACGATATCGCTTCGCATGAAAAGGTCAGCCAGCGTATAAATCGTACACGTCAGAATCATCGGGCTTACCATAACGACAGTAACCTTCCAGAAGGTTTCGTAAGGAGTCGCGCCCTCGATCTTGGCTACCTCATACAGCGCGGGCGAAATACCCTGAAGCGCGGAGAGGAAAATGAGGATCTGGATACCGGAAAGGGACGCAATTTCGAAGATGTCGTTGACGGCGTCCAGAAGATACTGAACCATATCCGTTCCCACGCCGATAGACATAATCAGTTTTGCGACCGATTCCGCGCCGTAGATGTTTTCCGTCTGGCCTTCGCCGAGCATCTGACCGGAGAGGTTGGAAACGCGCTGCATCATAAGGCCCGTTGCCATGATGATCGGGATAAAGAAGATCGCACGGGCGATTGCGCGGCCGCGGAACTTGCCGTTTAAGAGAATCGCGCAAAGCAGGGAGAAGACGATGATCAGGGGCGTGAAAAGAACCGTTTCAAGCACCGTTTCCACGACCGAGGGGAGGAAGTTGGCGTCAATAAGCAGCGCCTGACGGTAGTTTTCAAATTCCTTGAACACCTTGCTGATGCCGCCGGTAGAGATGATCTTGACTTCGTTGAAGGAGTAGATCACCATTTCGACCATAGGCGTTAAGAACAGAAGGAAGAAGCCAAGCAGCCACGGAAGCAGGAAGATGATGCCCCAAAGCGCCGTTTTGTGTTCAAACGACATTTTGTAGTACCAGCCTCTTCTTTTCTCCTTTACGGGTTTCACATTCTGATTGTTCATTACGGCGCTACCTCCTTATCAATCAGATAGCTTCCGGCGGGAATGGTGCGTCCATCCACAGAAGCATCCGCATAGGAATAGTTGAGATACAATGTAACGCCATTGTCATACGTTACGCGCCTTACATCACCGGTCAAAATGGCGTGTTCAACCACTTCGGCGTCCGCGACCATCTTGTAGAAATCGTTGTAGATCCTGTACATCTCGCCGGCGATTTCAAGAGAATCGGTGTAGCGGGAGGAGTAGTACGCCATGTAGTCCACGTCTTCGGTGTTTGCATAGATGGAAGGCTTTTCCCAGCTGAAGGTAAAGCGCGGAGCGGATTTGCTTTCAAGCGCCCAGAGAAGCTGATTCTCATAGCCCATGTAGCTTTCCGTGTTCCAGCTTTCAGAGGAATAGATGACGCTTCCGTCCAGCACCCACTGGATAAACGGGATGGAGTAATCGGTGATGGCAAAGCCGTTGTCGCCGCGCGGGAGATTGGTCACGCTGTCTGCATACTTGAAGGCGTACAGAAGCGGCTTGTCGAGCATAAGCTCATATTCGCCCGCAATGGCTTCAAGCGCATTTTCAAACGTGCCCGTCGCGTGAACGCGGCTCAGGTTTTCCTTGCGCTTGTGATCTCCGATGGGGGTATTGCCAAGGTCATAGAGATTCAGGCCGGAAAGAGAAAGCCTGCCCATATTTCTGAGCGCCTTTTCGGTGTACTCGCCCAGGTAATACGGCGAAATGTAATAGCCCTGATGATTGGTTCTGGAATGCTTGAGAACCGGCTCGCCGAAGGTGTATACATACGCAGGATCGCCGTCATGCTTGCGGGCAGCTTCGCTCAGGGGGCTGAAATCGCGGTCGGTGTATACGCGGCCCCAGTATACGCCGGGGTAGAACGTATCGCCGTTTTTCTCAAGAAGATCATTGAGCTGCTTGAGCGCGCTTTCACTTCCGACGCCGTCGTCAAGGTCCAGATCGGTCAGCGCAGCATTCTTAATGCCGCCTTTAAACAGACCGGAATAGATCATCTGAATGTTCGTGATGCCCAGATCGCGCGCCATTTCATAGATCTTCTGCGCCTTGTCAATCGTGGTGGCCTGAACGGTGGACTGATAGGGAATGCCCAGAACGAACTTGTCCTTGTTGACCGCGCCCAGAATCTCCATGAAGAAGGGGGCGTTTTCCTCGCTCTTCACTTCGTTCATAAGACCTTTTTCAAGCAGGTATGCACGATAGGTCTTTGCAATGTCCAGATACGTGCTTTCCTCATCCGTCAGCCACTTATAGCGGATCACGATGTCGCCGTCATAGATATCGTCGGAATAGCGGGAGCTGGTGATGGACTCGTTTCCGGCGAGGGCAACGTTTTCAAGGTTGCGGATGGCAAAGCTGATGGCCGCGCGGTTGAATTCATCGCTGTGTCCGGAAACATTGGCGCCGATGGTCGCCATTTCCTGACCCTGTTCGATGATCGCGATCATGGCGCTGTCGGTACGCTTGATGGCAACCACGGGAAGCGCTACGTCCGTGCGCTCGGATACGTAATCGTCGGCGTTGATCAGCGCGTTGGAGCCGTATACGGGCATGGAATAAGGCGTGGAAGAAAGCTTCTGGTTGTTAAGGGAAATCAGCGCGCCGCTTCCGTCGGGCACGAGGATGTAGCCTTCCTGCGTATTGTCCGCCGTCAGCATGTACGGAAGCGCAGAGAAGGAAACCAGTTCATTGCCTTCGGTGAAGGAGATGGCGTCGCAGGGAACGGAGAAGATCAGATCGTCGCCGTCCAGCTGATAGCGGACGGTGATATGAACTTTCGGAGAATACTTGCGAACGTAATTCACCGCCGCGTTATCCTCCAGAAGATCCTCCTGCGTATACACGCCGCTTGTAAAGATCATCTCGTAGAGCTTCTTGATCAGAAGCGCGCTCAGAGAGTCGTCCTTTACGCGGATCATGTATTCATATTCCGAATCTTTCTGAGGAACAGCGCGATAGTTGGCGTCAAAATCCTTTTTCTGGCTGGTGCTCCAGTCAGAGTTTTCCACGATTTTCAAATACTTGTCCACGCGGATGGCCTTGGGAAGATCGTCGATGATATAGGCGCTGTCACCAATGGTGTAAGTAACTTCAACGCCGTTTTCGATCGGCTTCCATTCAAAGGTTTTGCTGTCAACCGAACGCGAATAGCTGTCCATGGTGGTCGTAGTGATGGGAGAAGTCTGCGAATTGGTGATGAAAATCGCCTGAACGGCGGATTTCTGAAGGCTCTTGATCGTGCGGTTGCCCTGGGCGCCGTTCATTTCGGCCGTGTCCCAGACCTTACCGGTTGCAAGATCCACGTATCTGACCTCGGTCGTCTTTTCATTGAAGAGAAGCGCCTTGGTTTCGTTTTCGGCAACTACCGTAAAGCCCTCGTCCTCCGCGCGCATTTCATAGGCGTATGCGCTAACAAACAGCGACAGTATCAGCGCTAAGAGGAGAAGCCAAGAGATTCTGCGCATATTACGCCTCCTTTCTGAATCAGCGTTTTAGAAATACTTCAGCATCAGTTCCTTGGTGATGATCGTGAAGAAGTCCCATACGTCTGCAACCAGCGCAAATACCAGCATCAGAATGAATACCAGTATCATCATCGCAACAACCGTTAAGATGATCGCGCCGATCGACTGGCCGAAGCCATACTCATGCACGACAACCAGACCGATAAAGCCGTATACCACCAGCATAACCACGCCGATGGTTTCAATGGCGTAAACAAACGTCATTTCATCCAGCGTGAGCACGTTGGATAAAAACAGCGCGATAAGCTGCAAAAGACACATCGGGAACATCGCGTACATGATGGTCATGAAGATCTCACCAAGCTTGCCCTTGCCATTCATAAGCGTGGTTACGCACCAGTTGCCCAGAACGAAAAGCGCAACGGGGAACAGAACGGTGAGCGCGAGGTAGAGGCTGTTCACATGGTAAATGTCCGAATGATTGATCAGGAAGCCGCGATAAACGAAGTTCATGATGCTGATCAGGGATTCCAGAATCAGAACGAAGAAGGCGAACAGATAACTTCCCTTCTTTTCGAACTTCATCGCGTCAAAGCCCTTGAAGGGACGTCTCAGGATCCTCGTCGGGAAGCCCCAGAAGGTTTCATACAGCCAGCCGAGGCCCTTTCTTACGCATCCTTTTTCCGCATGCGTCATTTTAGGCCGCCCCCTTTCTCTTTTTCCGCGCGCGCTTGACGCCGGACACCGTCATCTTAACAGCGATCAGACCCAGAATAACGATGATGGCGGGCACGAAATACTCGCGCAGCGTTGCCGTGCGCACCTTTTCATACGCCTTGTCGTAATACTTGCGGTCGTCGCCCATCTTGAGGTATTCCATCGCTTCTTCATACTGACCGCTTCTGAGCAGCATGCGGCCAACACCGGAATAAGCGAGGGTGAGGTTGTGGTTGTAGGAAAGCGCTTCTTCCCAGTATTTGGCAGCGAGTTCATAGTCGTACAGATACTGGTGTTTGACTGCGTTCATGAGGGCCTTTCCGTATTTGGTGGGGCTGAAAATTTCGATGGACTGCGCAAGCGAATCCAGAACCAGAATATTTTCGCCCACGAAAATCACATCCACGGGATTTCTGAAATAGCCCTCCCGGTCGCCGGGGCCGCCGAAGATGAACAAAAGAGAATGGTCTTCATTATAGCAGAATACGCGGTTTCGGGTGGAATCGAGGCAGACATATGCGCCGTATTCGTTTACGTCAACAGCGATAAACTGGCTCTTTCCGGTAGGAATGCCAAAGCCCGTCTCGTTCGTCCAAAGGTCGCCCTGCGGATAGGGCTTTTCTTCGGAAACCTGAATGATGTTTTCGCCCTTGGCGTTCAAGCGCTTGATGGTCTTTTCATCGGTGCTTAAAAGCGTCGCGAAAAGGAAGCCGTCCTGATCGATACAGAGGTTTGTAAAGTCGCTGGGCAGCCAGAGCACCTGACGGGAGCGCTGTTCCTTGGTGGAGAAGGTGCGCCAGAACAGCTGCCAGGGGGTGAAGGTAACTTCGTTAACGCCGAAGAAACGGGTGAACGTGCCGTCGGCATTAAGCTCGAGAATACCTTCGTACATGTTCTTGGAGATAACGTACAGGCGGCCTGCCGCGTCAACAACCATTTTGGTCGGGCGGGAGTGGACGTTTTCATATCCAACGATTTCAGGCTTGCCCATGATGCGGTTGAGCGTAAAATCGGAATTGAAGTGCAGAATCTGACCTTTTTCCGACTGGGTGATGTAGAAATCGCCGTTCTTGGTAAAGGTAACGCCCGTGCATCCGTCCAGCTTCACTTCCTTCTCGCCGTCCATGTACGTTGTAAGCACTTTTCTGACGGTAAGGTCGTGATTCATGATAATCAGACGCTTCGAACAGAGGATGTACACGCCGGCGTCATCCTTGTACGCATCGACAAGGCCGTCGAGCGCATCAATTTCAGGGATGTCGCGGGCGGTAATGGAGCGGGCAAGCGTATACGCAGGCGGCGCGGCGACGATTTCGTCGTGCGGCGTATACAGGTAGTTGCTCGAGCCTGTGCGCGCATCCGCAAGCGCGCCGACGGACGAAATGAAGGCAAGGGCCAGAATCAGACAAATCAGTTTTCTCATTCGTTTCACCCTCCTCATTCCTTGATACCGGAAGTGGCCATGGTTTCCAGTACGTTCGACTGAGAAATGATGAACAGCACAACCGGAACGATAAACATGACAAGAGACGTTGCCGCAACTACGCCGGTTCTCGCAACGCCCGAGCCGGACAGCTGGGTCAGCATCGCGGCCATGGGCTTGATGTTCTCGGTGTAGATGAAGTTGGTGCCCGTTGCGCCCCACATGGTCTGGAAGGCAACGATGAACAGCGTAATCCATGCGGGCTTGACCGCCGGCATGATGATGCGCCAGAGCATGGTGAAATAGGTCGCGCCGTCAATGGAGGCTGCGTCGATCAAAGCGGTGGGCACCTGCTCCATGAAGTTCTTCATCAGGAACAGACCCAGAGACATCGAAAGCGCGGGAAGAATGACGGACCAGACGGTGTCAACCAGACCCATATAGCTCATGATTACGTAGTTCGGAACCGCGGTAACGGCGGTGGAGAACATAAGGGACATGACGACCAGGTTGCTCATCAGCTTGCTTCCGGGGAAGCGGAACTTCGAAAGCGGGAAAGCCGCCATGGAGCAAAGCACGATGTGTCCGACCGCGCCGACGATTACGATAAAGAGCGTGTTGAACAGGTATCTGGTGAAGGGAACGAGGGAATCCGCGAGCAGCTCGCCCAGATCAAAGAAGTTGTCCAGCGTCGGCTGAATGACGAACAGCTTCGGCGGGAAGATGAACAGTTCGTTGATGGGTTTGAACGCGTTGGATACCATGAAGATAACCGGGAACAGCATGACAAGGGACAGAATGAACAGGCAGATCAGAAGCGTAAGGCTTCCGGAGAGCGAACGGTTGCTGCGACCGTTCGTCAAAGAGCGCGCAAACTTGCTTCTGTACATCAGCTTCTGACCCTTGAAGGCCTGCTTTTGCAGCTTGCGCATTTTTCTCTGCTTCTTTGTGAGCTTAGCTTTTTTCATTTACGTGCCCACCTTTTCTAACATCCGCTGAACGGCTTTATTGATTGTAAGCATCAGGAAGAACAGAAGTACCGCGATGGAACAGGCATAGCCCATTTCAAGGCGAATGATGCCGTAGTCGTTTAAGTGGTTGATGATGGTATGCGTCGCATAGTTCGTGGACGGGAAACCGTTCAGAGCTACCGTTACGTCCGCAACCGCCAGAGAGTTCGTTACCGACATGACCGCGCCGAAGAGGAGCTGGGGAATCATGTTGGGAAGGGTGATATACCAAAGCTCCTGCCAGCGGTTCTTGACGCCGTCCACTTCCGCCGCCTCGTACTGCGCTCTGTCAACGCCCTGAAGACCGGCGATGAAGGAGAGGAAGCCGACGCCAAGGCTCATCCAGACGGAAACCAGAATGACGATCAGCATCATGTACTTTTCGTCTCTGAGCCAGAGGATCGGGTTGGTAATCAGACCCATCGAAAGCAGGCGGGAGTTGATAAAGCCGTACGCATCGCCCGAGAAGAGCTGGGTGAAGATGACGTAAGCATTACCCGAAATCGAGGGCGCGTAGAAGATAACGGTAAGAAGCGTTCTGAGCTTCACGGGAAGTTCGCACAGAAGCCATGCCATGAGGAACGAAAAGATGTAGCCGAACGGACCAATGATGACGGCCAGAAGCAGCGTGTTCTTCACCGATTTTAAGAAAATCGGGTCGTCCAGGAACAGGCGGATGTAGTTTTCAAAGCCGATGAACTTCGGCGGCTGAAGAACGTTGAACTGCGTGAAGCTGAAGAAAATTGACACGAGAACCGGGACGATCGTGAACATGGTGAAAAACAGCATGTAGGGAAGAAGCATCCAGTAAAGCTGCTTGTACTTTTTGGCAAGCATCATATTATACTGGAACTTGGTGATATAGCGGGGATTTTTTGCTTTTGCCACTTTCTTTTCCTCCTTTCCCTTATTCTGCCGTGGTCAGGCCGAACTCTCTGCGCTTTGCGTCGATTTCTTCCTGGATCAGCTCGACGTTTTCATACAGAGTGTCTGCGGCGTTTTCATAGTTGGTGATGACGGTAACAAAGGCGTTGTTCAGGTAACGGCCCGTGATGTAACCGCCGGGAATCTGCGGAATGCCCCTGAGGGTAGAGAGGGTATCGTTCAAAACCTTCTTGATCTCAAGCGGCCACTCTACCGCCGCAAAGGACTCGAGGTTGGCAACCTGATATCTGCCGGCCTTGCCCAGGATGGCTTCCATTTCCTGCGCAAAGCGGGTCTGGGTTTCCGCCTTGGTCCACCACTTGATGAACTCCCAGCTCTCGTCAACCGTCTTGTTTCTAACGGCGGTGTTCTTGATGATCATCGCGCCGCCCGTTACACAGGGAGATGCATACGCAATCGTACCGTCGGCCTGCTTGGTGCCGGGCACCTTGGCGATGCTCCATGCGCCGCGGATTTCGGGCGCAGATACGGCCAGACGGGTGTAGGTGGAAAGGTCGACAATGCCGATCGGGACTTCGCCCAGACGGAAGCGGGTGATAAAGTCGATGTCGCGCGGGAAGCCGTGCTGGGTATAGAACTGCGTCCACCACTTGAAAGCGGCGTTGGCTTCGTCTCCGCCCAGGAGGCACAGCGTTCCATCTTCATTATAGATCTCGCCGCCCGTCTGATAGAGGCGGGAGAGGAAGACGGTGTTGATCGGCACGGAGGAGCCCATCGAGAGCGCAGCGCCCATGGAAGAAGGCGGCGCAGTATCGAGGTAGAGCTCCATGTTGTATCTCTGAAGCTCGGGGATGAGGGCAATCAGCTCGTCCCATGTCTCGGGAACTTTCAGATTCAGCTCCTCAAAAATGTCGCTTCTGTAGAACATGACGGGGAAGCTCATCTGATCCGGGAGCGCGTAACAGCCGCCTTCATAATAGAAGGATTCCATTGCCGCGGGCAGGAACTGGCTTGCGATTTCCTCGTAATCCTCGAACTGTTTCAGATCCAGCGCCGCATCGCGGAAAGCAAAGTTGACCGGCGCGGTATTGCCGATCTGAATGGCAATTTCGGGGCCGTTTCCTGTAAAGGTAGACGGCAGAAGCACATCGGCGTTGATGAGCTTGAGGTTGACCTTGATGCCATTCTGACTTTCGAAGCTTTCGTTGATCAGACGGCGGATAACCTCAAACTGGTCGCGGCCGGTGGACAGCCAGACGTCGATTTCCTTGGCGGAATCGGCCGCTGCGGAGTCGGCGACGTTATAGTCGTTGAAGAAGGATCCGATAAAGGCGCGGATCATGTGCCAGATGCGCTGGAAAATGTTGCCTTCGGCGCGCTTGTCGATGTCCTTATCGCCGGTTAAGACAATGTAGTCGATCTTCATCGGCTGATCCTTGAAATCAAGAACCGCTTTGCCCATGGAGGTGATGCACTCTTTGAAAGCGGAGAGACGCTTGGGCCACGCTTCTTCGGATTCAATCAGCTCGTCCACCATGGAAAGAAGGCGCGTAAGCGCAGCCGTTCTTTCGCTGCCGGAGCCGGTCAGCGCGGTCATGCGCGCAAGAATGTCTTCGATATCAGTTTTGCGCTGGGCGATGTCCGCCTGGAGGTTGGGGATTCTCGTAAAGAGCTGATAGCTCTGATAGATGTCAGGGCTGGAGCCGGTGATGGCAATAACCTGACGATAAAGGGAGTTCAGAAGCTCGGTCTGCTCGTCGATGTCTTTCAGAATTGCGCCCATTTCACCCAGCGTTACTTCGAGGGTGATTCTGTGGACGCCCTTTTCAAGGAAGAAATAGAATTCCTGCGTATCTTCCTTCTTGTTGGTGGGATCGTTTCTGCTTGCGGAAAGGGGAGAGAGCTGGAACTTGCCGCTGTGATAGAAACGAAGGTCGGCGGCTTCCTCAAAGGGGATCACGCCGTCAACAGTCAGCTTGCGGGTAGCGTACAGGCCTCTGAGGTCGCTCTGCTTAAAGCGGAGAACGATTCTGTAAAGACCGTCTTCCGGGGCTTCGATATCCCAGGAAATCCATTCGCCGGGCTCGTTCCACGCGGTGTCGCCGATGCAGTTAAGGACGATGTTGGAAGGATGATAGGGCTCGGAAATCGGGCTTGTTCTGTCGTTGACCGGATAGAAGCTGGGGCCGGATTTCAGCGCCGCGTCCTCCGCCTGATACTGGATGGGCTCTGTATTTGAAATCTTCGCGCCGTTTTCCAGGTGAGAAGATATGTATTCGGCGTAGGTAGGCGTCTTTTCGGGAGCCTTGATCGTGATGGTCTTTAAAATCAGGCCTTCGTTCAAAGACTCAATGCGAATGGTGTTTTCGCCCTTCTTGAAGAAGAATCTGAAATCCTCGGCAACATAACCCTCCATGTCGCTCAAAGAATAAGCGCGCCATTCGGGGGTCTGTACCTGAGAGGGGAAAGGCTGGTTGCCTTTTTTGTTTTTGTATTCGCGGTTTACGTCGTTCCACATGCGCGAGAAAGCAAGCTCGTTTGCTTCCTCAAACGGGCTTTCGCCATTTACGTAGACCTTGCGCAGAATATCTCCGCCGCTTCCGCTTCCGGGGAAGTAGAGGAATTCGATTTCATACAGCGCTTCTTCATTCACCTGAAACTTGTATTCCACATAGCCGACTTCGCCGGTGGACAGCGTTCCGTCCGAAAGAACTTCACCGTCGGCCATTTCAAGCGCGGAATATTCTGAAGCGTTGATTACAATCGACTCTGTCGCGTTGGGCACAGTTTCGTGCTTCAAAATGTACTCTTCATATCCTTCCGCAAGCGCGCCCGCAGAAAAGATCATGAGAATAGCGAGAAGACACACGAGAATCGGGCGTTTCAGCATTATGTCACCATCTTTCGATTTGGTAGCCGTGAAGACTGATATACACGACTGCGAGACGCCCTTTTGCGGGCGTCTCGCAGTCTAAAAATGCAATCGTAAATCGATTACTTGATGTAGCCTGCATCGCGGAAGCTGGCTTCGATCTCGGGAACCGCAGCCTCGAAGGTGGAACGAACGGAGGTTCCATCGGTGAAAGGCTTACGGGTGAGGCCGTACAGAGAAACTTCTCCGCCGTAGCTCTTGCCGAGGCCGGCGTTCTGGAGGTTCGCGATGGGGTTGAACTTGGTGTGCTGCTTGACCCAGGTGTGGAGTTCGGCAGACCGCTCATCGGAGAACTGGGATTCGGGCTCAAGTACGAAGTCCGGATCGGCCATGGCCTTGATTTCGGCCTTGGCATCCTCGTCCCAAAGCAGGTCGTAGATCAGGTTTACGAGGGCCTTCTCAACGTACTCAGCTTCCATGCCGGGGAAATCCTTTTCGATGCCTTCCATGACAGAACCAACAAGACCCAGGTCATAGTAGGTGCCGTAGTAGTTCTCAAGAGAGGTGTAGTCGCCTTCAACGGCGAGGGTAACGCCACTGCCCCACGGATAGGGTACATAGCCCCAGGAAGCGAGGGAGTTGTTCAGGCCGCCCATCTGCCAGCCGGCGCGGTGGGTCATGGCAACTTCAACACCGGCGTCGAAGGTCGCGGCGGGAGTTCCCCAGTAGTCGG
>JAZSFI010000260.1:0-1542 GCA_045532135.1 Clostridia bacterium
CCAAACGAGACGGTCGCGCTTGATGCCGTCCCAAAGGTAATCCTGCATGCACATGTGAACCGTGTGCGCGGCAGTTTCCCAAATTTCGTTTAAGAGCATATCGCTGGATTCAAACGTGCCCTTGTATTCAAGATCTCTGTAAATCATGACCGCCTGAACGGTGAGAAGCTCCACTTTATCGCCGTCTTCCAGCGTGATATACGCAAATCTGAAGCCCGATTCATTGCTCTCGTGTGTGCTGGGCGCACTCATCCTGATTATCTGATCGCGGCATGAGTGATCGCAGCCCGCATTTTTATACCCAAGCTCCGCCATCGCCTCCGACACGGATTCACCGAACCGAACGCGAAGGGAAGCAAAATTCACGCCGCCGTTAATCATATTGGTGGTAATTCGAAGGCTTCCGTGGAATTCGCTTCCAAAATCCAGCAATACGCCCGCGCCCTTTCCCGTAAGCGTGCAGCCGTCAAACGCGCCGAGATAGGCCTGCGTGGGTTCTCCGTCCAGAAGCTTTTCGCAATTTTCCGTTTCTCCGACCGTCTTTACAATCCGAACGGGCAAAAGATACTTTCTGACTCTGTCATCCGTATATCCGTATTCCCGGATCTGAAGCGCCATAATCCGCACCTCCACTTGTATTCTATTTACTAAATTCTTCATATTAACCGTTTTTCCTGCTTCACAGGCGCGCTTTTCAAGTGTATAATGATAAAAAACATTTTAAAAAGTTCCGGCACTCGGCAACAAGAAACAAAAGAGGGATATCATGCACGAAAAAACCTTCGCCATCGGAAATCTTCCAAAGGGCAAACTCAACAAAATATCGGATGTTCCGGGCGTTTTGGTCGGGCACACAACCATCGACACCGAAACGCACAAAACCGGCGTAACGGTCGTTCTTCCGCCGGGCGATAACCTTTTTACGGAAAAACTTGTCGGCGCATCGTTTGTATTGAACGGCTTTGGAAAAACGCAGGGGCTTGTGCAGGTGGATGAACTTGGCATAATTGAAACCCCGATTGCACTTACAAACACATTAAACGTCGGCCTTGTGCATGACGCGCTGGTTGAATACATGATCAGCATCTGCGCAAGAGACGGCGTGCATTTAACCAGCGTCAATCCCATCGTCTGCGAATGCAACGACGCTTCTTTAAACGACATACAAAACCGCGCCGTCAAAAAAGAGCATGTATTTTCCGCCATTCATAACGCGGTATCGGATTTTGAAGAAGGCGACACAGGCTGCGGAAAGGGCACGACCTGCCATGGGTTGAAGGGCGGCGTGGGTTCCGCCTCCCGCATTGTAACAATCGGCGGACGCGACTATACGCTGGGCGTTCTGGCGCAAACCAATCACGGCTCCATGCGGGATTTACAGATCAACGGCACTCCTGTCGGAAAACGCGTTTATGAAACGCTTCAGGACGCTGCGCCCGACAAAGGACCCTGCATCATGATCGTTGCACCCGACCTTCCCGTAACCGACCGGCAATTAAAGCGCATCATCAAGCGCTGCGCGATCGGCCTTATCCGCCCCCG
>JAZSFI010000491.1:0-6073 GCA_045532135.1 Clostridia bacterium
CTGTCTGCCACCGGGATTCGGTGCGTAGACGCCGGCTTCTGCGATTTTCAAAAGCTTTTCCTGTTCTACGGGCGCATTCGTATATTTTCTGATCGAGCGTCGGCGTTTCAACATGTTAAGCATCTCCATGAAAAAGCCTCCCTGAAATTAATGATGGAATTATAATATAAAATCAAGGATAATGCAAGTATATTCCTTATAAGATGGAAAAGACATAAACGAACACAAAAGGCCGGTTCGAAAAAGACTGAACCGGCCGAAATCTATTCTTCAAATGCAAGTGAAGTTGTTTGCCCGTCAGAGCTTATGACGGTATTTTCGAAGATTTCTTTGATGGGCGCATCAAATTCCTCGGGATGCGGCGTTGCGGGGCTGTAGTGGGTGAGCCAAAGTTCTTTGGCGTTTGCGCCTTTGGCGAGGGCTGCCGCCTCCTGCATGGTCATGTGGTGGGTTTCAAGCGCGCGCGCATGCTTTTCTTCTTCGCCGAACATGCCTTCCAATATGAAAAGATCCGCGTCTTTTCCGATCTGCATGATTCTGTCTACGGGACGGGTGTCGGTTGCATAAAGGAGAGAAAGACCGCGCCTTGCAGGTCCAAGCACATCGCTGGGGGAAAAACCGCCGACTGCCTCGCCCTTTTGAAGCTGTCCCCACAAAGAGAGGGGAACGCTGTTTTGCTTTGCGCGCACGGGATCAAACTTTCCGGGCCGCGAAAGAGACAGATGATAAAAAAGACAGGGCATGCCGTGATCCGCACTCAGCGCGGTTACGGAAAGGTTTGCCGCATCAAACCGCGCGCCTTCATGAGGAAGCTCGTGATAAATGAGATCGTAGGGAAGCTCTCCGATGATGGTCAGAAAAGCGCCGATCACGCGCGCAAGTCCCGCAGGGCCGTACAGATGAATGGGCTCGGTTCTGCCTTCGTTTCCGATTGTCAGAAAAAGCCCGGGAAGGCCGCTTACATGGTCCGCATGAAAATGGGTAAGGAGAATTGCGTCGATGCACTTAAAACGCAAAGAGGCCGTGCGGATGGCGGTCTGCGTGCCTTCGCCGCAGTCGATCAGGATTGCGCGTCCGTTTGTGCGCACATAAAGAGAAGTCAGAAAACGACCCGGCAGGGGCATCATGCCGCCGGTTCCGAGCAAGGTTACGTCAATCATTCAATCACTCCAGTGGAAAAGGGGAATTTCATCGATAAAACGGACTTCTGATGTGATAGTGGTTTTCAAGATAATCAGAAACCGTGTATACAGAGGTCGAAACGGTGTTGATGGCGTCTTCGCTTCCGCCCTGCTCAATGAAAACGGCCTGCGTGTGCGCTTCATCCGCCCAATAAAGGAACATGATTACATGAATGCTGTGGCGCACGAGGATGTCTCCGGCGAGCAGGTTTTCAGGATCATCGGTGGTGGTAAAGCGGTTGTCATAATACAGCGTATAGGTTTTGACGGTATCGCCGTTATAATTGGTGTGTCCGAAATAGGCGAGGGAAACGAACGCGGAGCAGTCGTTTCCGACATACATACCGTCATAAAGCTCGCTGTCGTGATTAAAAATGTAATAGTCGCCGTCCTCAGCGGGAACGTATCTTCCAAGCTCAACGGCTTTTCGGGCATTGAATGTGCGGTTGGAATTTCCGCCGGAAACATAGGGCATGCCGTAATACATGATTCCGGGCTTGAAATCCTTTGCGCCGTTTTCGGAGTTAGCGTCGTTCCAGTACTTTTGAACCTTGGTGATCATCCACGGAAAAGCGTACATCTCAAACGCTTCGTCAATTACTTCGCTTCGGCGTTCGAATTCTTCTTTGGGCATTTTACCCGCTTCGTATTCCTTCAAAAGCATTTTCTGTGCGCTCAGGCGAACGTTTTCGATCTTTTGAAGATTGTCTTCGAGCTCCGCCTTGTCGGTTCTTCTTTCCGGCATGACGAGCGTGTAATCGTCCGATTCAACGGTGACGACAAATTTAAGCGCAATTTCGTTTGCGTGGGTGTTGACGGCGGTAATGATGCTCACGCCGGGGGAAATGGCGGTGATTACGCCTTCATCGTCCACATAAGCGATTTCCGGATGGGAGCAGGTCCATGTATAGGTCTGAACTGCGTTTTCGGGAAGAAAAGAGATTTCGGGTCTGACGGTATCGCCGGGGCGCAGAACGGGTTTTAGGGAAACGCTGCTCACGGCGGAAAGCGGCGACAAATCGTCCACAACGATTACCTTGATGTTCTGACTGATTTCAGGATCTTTATAGGAATAAAGGGTGACAACGGTTTCGCCGCGCCTGAGGGCGGTGATTGTGCCGCTTTCGTCCATTTCGCAGATGCCGGGATTGGAATAGGTGCACGCGATGGCGTTTCCGGCGTCTGCCGGCGTTTTTTCAATGGTAACGGAGGCGGTCTCGCCGCGCGGAATCGTGATTTCGCTGACAGAGAGCTTCAGACTTCGGATCGTTTTACCGTATTTGACTGAGACCGGGATTTTTGCTGAAACTGCATCGGTGTAGGCGGATGTGCAGATAATGGTGCATTCGCCTTCACTGAGCGCGGTGATCCGGCCGTCCTGATCGACGGAAGCGACATTGTCGTTTGTGGAAGTCCAGATCAGTTCAGCTTTCATATCCTCGGGCAGAATCAGAAGAGAAACATCGCGGATGTTGGAAGGCGCGAGATTCAGATAGGAAGGATAGGCGACGAGAAGCTCGGGGATTCTTTCATCCAGCACGCGCACGGAGATTTTTTCAGAGGCTTTGGAATTGGCGGCGCTTTTAACCGTGATCGTGCATGTGCCGTAGGAAAGCGCGGTGATCGTTCCGTCTTTGGAAACGGATGCAACGGAAGAATTGGATGAGGAATAGTCAATGATACGGGAGGCGTCATTGGGTTCAATGACAGGAGAAATTTGCCAAGCATCGCCCACATAAAGGGTCATATCGTTTACAGGTACGCTGATTTTGTCCGGCGCTTTTGCATAGCGGATATAAAGTTTGATTGTTGTAGAAACATTTTTATTGACGCGGGATGCGGCTTGGATATATACAGAGCCCGTGCGCTTTGCGGTAACAACGCCATTTTGGTCGATGGTCGCAACGCTTGTATCGTAGCTGTACCATTTGACGTCCTGCGAAGCGAGCGCGGGTTCGACATTTGCGGTAAGCTGCATGCTCATTGTGGGCTCGAGAAATTCGTATTCGGTCGTAATGCTTATGCCGGTGGGAACGCCCGAATCAATGATCGTTACAACACACTGATCCTTGACATTGCCGTTTTGCGCAAGGCTTGCCGTGACGGTGACGCGGCCGGTTTTATGCGCGGTCAGAATGCCGTGTTCAACGGATAATGTGGACTTGGAAGAAGACGACCAGGTGAGCGGATGATCCGCGCCCTCAAAAATTCCATAGGCATTCAGCGTATGGCTGGCGGATACGGCAAGGTCAATGGTGATTGCATCCTCTTCGATGACAACCTCGGTGATTTGAGATTCGGATAAAGCAAAAGAATAAACAAAAAATATCATCAGAAGCAGAAGCATAAAAAAGCCTGTGCGTTTTTTCAGCATTCGTTCAATCCTCCGTGGACACAAATATCTATTTTCTATTATCGCAAAAATATATCGAAATTGCAAGCATGAAGTACAAAGAAAAAGGGCTTGCGGCCGATATTTTGCCGCAAAACCCGTATCTTATATGAAATTTGAGACAAGCCGGTTGATGATGGAACCAACGTCAATCGCGATTTTTAAAAGCGTCTGCCGCTTGGAGGCATTCGGCGCGTATGCGCAGAGAAAAAGAAGGCGGCTCTGAAGCTTTAAAGCGCATGCGCGCGCCGTTTCCATATCCTTTTCATGATCGCCTGTTGGCAACAGACTGTGCGATGGGTTTAAAAGCGGCGCGTTTGTTTTCATAAGCATTTCGGATATGCGCTCTGCGTTTTTTATAAGCGTGTCTGAAAATTGAACAAGCATGCTTGACAAGGTTTTGCTTTCATGCTTCTGCGCGGCATTTATATAGAAAGCCGCGCTTGTGAGCGTCAGAAGCAGACACTCTTCAAGATAAGCGGCGTAGCTTGACTTGTGTTTCATACGGATGCGGCTCCTTTGATTAAATCTTATCCGCTGCATCCTATGAAAAGAGCGTCTTCAATGTGAAAATGCCGCCGAAAAACGGCGGCAAATGAGTTATTTTGGAATATCCCGCGTGACAATCACGTCTGCGCCGGTTCCGAGGATGTTTTCTAAAGCGATATCTCCGATTTTTACCGGCGCCTTGAGCTTTACTGCGTTTAATGCTTTGACAGCTTCAAACATCCGTCCTTTCGGGATGGGTTTTTCCGTGCGGACGGGACAGAGCTTCATGCTTTCGCTCTCAATGCGAACGGTGGTTGTGAGCGTTCTGACCGGATTGAGAATTTCGTTTTTACCGTATTCGGCGCCGCGGGGGCAGGAGTGTCCGCTTACGGCATAGCCGTTTTCTTCATCCACCGTCAGACGGCAGCCGCGGGGACAGACGATGCAAATCAGATTTTTCATATTAGTTTGCCTCCTCGCAGCTGATTGTGATTTCGCGTCCCTGCGCTTTTTCGAGCATTGCTGGGGTCAGCGTAATTTTTTCCATTTCGCCGGGCGCCATATGCGTGCGCGGGTAGGCAATTAATTTTTCGCCGCCGGCTGTTACGTTAACGGCGCTTTTTTCGAAAATGCGGTTGACACGGAAAAACACGCCCACGGGCTTTTTGACATCCTTTATTCGCTGAGGAACGGTATAGGTGACGGACGCGCCGTTTTTGATATTGACGGAGCAGGCGGATTTCCCGGGATTTTTGAGATATTCCGCCGCAGCCTGTCCTGCGCGTTCGCTTTCCATGGATACATAGTCTACAAGATCGTGTACATGAACGACGTTTCCGCAGGCAAACACGCCGGGGATGGATGTTTCCATATTTTCGGAAACGATTGCGCCGTTTGTGCGCGGATCGATTTCTATGCCCGCCGCACGTGTAAGCTCGTTTTCGGGAATAAGACCGACGGAGAGAAGAAGCGTGTCACAGTCAAAATGCATTTCGGTTCCGGGGATGGGATTACGCTTTTCGTCCACCTTCTGAACGGTGACGCCTGAAACGCGGCCGTTTTCCGAGACAACGTCGGTCACGGTGTGGGAAAGATACAAGGGGATGTCAAAATCCTCAAGGCACTGGACGATGTTTCGCGTAAGTCCGCCGGAATAGGGCATGACTTCAACGCACGCGAGCACCTTCGCGCCTTCCAGAGACATGCGTCTTGCCATGATAAGGCCGATGTCGCCAGAGCCCAAAATGACGACGCGGCGGCCGCACATATAGCCTTCGAGGTTTAGGTATCTTTGCGCCGTGCCTGCGGTAAAAACGCCCGAGGGACGGTCGCCGGGGATACCGATTGCGCCGCGCGTGCGTTCCCTGCAGCCCATTGCGAGCACGATTGCGCCGGCTTCGATTTCCATATAGCCGTTTTCAGAACTTACGCAGATAACCTTTTTGTCGCTTGTTACGTCCAAAACCATGGTGTCGGTCATGACGGAAACGGACGTCGATTCAAGCATTTTGATGAACCTGCCTGCGTATTCGGGGCCGCTCAGTTCTTCTTTGAATCGGTGAAGGCCAAAACCGTTATGAATGCACTGATTGAGAATTCCGCCGAGCGTTTTGTCGCGCTCGATGATCAGAATGTCGCTTGCGCCCGATTCGCCGGCTTTGATGGCTGCGGCAAGTCCCGCAGGGCCGCCGCCGGTGATCACAAGACCGCGCTTCATAATGCCGCCTCCTTCTTGATTTCTTCGGTGAGGATATAGCTGCCGTCCTTGTCCTTCAGGACGGAAAGGGGATCCATGCCTGTTTCGCGCGCGAGAATTTCCAAAACGCGCGGACCGCAGAAGCCGCCCTGACAGCGTCCCATGCCGCTTCCCGCACGGCGTTTGATGCCGTCAATGGAGACGGGCGGGATGGGGGAGTGGATCGCTGCGACGATTTCGCCTTCGGTAATTGTTTCGCAGCGGCAGGTCACGCCGCCGTAAAGCGGATTTTCATTGTCAAGCCGCGCTTTTTCT
>JAZSFI010000375.1:0-3300 GCA_045532135.1 Clostridia bacterium
AAGGAGAAGCGGTTGTTTTTATAGCCGCGCGTTTTAGCGTCGGCGGTCGAGGCAAAGACCTCGCGGATCATGTCGAAAAGGCCGGTGTAGGTGGCGGGATTGCTTCGGGGGGTTCTTCCGATGGGCGACTGGTCGATCTGGATAACCTTGTCCAGCTTATCTGCACCCAGAATCTCGTCGTGCGCTGCGGCGCGTTCCTTGGAGCGGTTGAGCGTGTGAGACAGGGATTTATACAATATTTCGTTGATGAGCGAGGATTTTCCGCTGCCGGACAGGCCGGTTACGCAGGTGACCACGCCGAGAGGGATGTCCACGTCTACATTTTTCAGGTTGTTGGCGCGGGCGTTTTTGATGGTAATGAAATCTCTTGGCGTTCTGCGCGTTTCGGGAATGGGGACTTTTCTTTTTCCGGACAGATACTGGCCTGTGATGGAGGCGGGGTTGTTCATGACTTCTTCCGGCGTGCCTTCGGCGACGATGTAGCCGCCCTCTGTACCTGCGCCCGGGCCGATGTCCACGATGTAGTCGCTTTCCATCATCGTTTCCTCGTCGTGTTCGACGACAATCAGCGTATTTCCAAGATCGCGGAGGTGCTTGAGCGTATTTAAAAGCTTTCGGTTGTCGTGCTGGTGAAGGCCGATGGAGGGTTCGTCCAGAATGTAGAGAACGCCGACAAGGCTCGATCCGATCTGCGTGGCCAGACGGATGCGCTGCGCTTCGCCGCCGGAAAGCGTGGACGCGCTTCGGGACAGTGTCAGATAGTCAAGGCCGACGTTTTTAAGGAATCCCAAACGCGAATTGATTTCCTTCAAAATCTGACGCGCGATGATTTTTTCCTTCTCGGAAAGGGTGACGTTTTCAAAAAAGGAAACCGCGTCGCGGATTGAAAGATCGCTGATTTCGGCAATGTTTTTGTCGTTCACCGTAACCGCCAGCGCTTCTTTTCTCAGGCGTTTTCCGCCGCACTCGGGACAGGGCGTATTGGTCATGTAGGATTCATACATTTCCTTCATGCTGTCGCTCGTGGTTTCGCGGTATCTGCGCTCAAGGTTTGTGATAATGCCTTCAAAGGGCGCGGTGAAGGAAGATTTTCTGCCGTCGCGCTCATAGGAAACGGACAGCTTTTCGCCGTCGGTTCCATAGAGGATCTTTTGAAGCGCATCTTTTGAAATGTTTCTGACCGGCTCATCCAAAGAAAAACCGTACTTCTTCGAAAGCGCCTCAAGATACATGTGCGCCATGCTGCCGCCGGATTCACTGCTGTCCCAGCCGGTTACGGAGATTGCGCCTTCGTTGAGCGTTTTTGTGTCGTCAGGGATCACGTTGTTCGGGTCGATTTTCAGAAGCTGACCAAGGCCCGAACAGGTGGGGCAGGCGCCGTAGGGGTTGTTGAAGGAGAACATGCGGGGCGTCAGTTCCTCGATGGAAACGCCGCAGTCCGGGCAGGCGTAGTTCTGCGAAAACAGAAAATCCTCGCCGCCGATCACGCTGACAACCGCCAGATTGTCGCCGAGCTTGAGCGCCGTTTCGATAGAGTCGGTGAGTCTTTGCTGAATATCCTCTCTTACGATCAGGCGGTCAATTACAATTTCGATGGTATGCTTGATGTTTTTATTGAGCGTGGGCGGATCGCTCAGTTCATAGATTTCGCCGTCGATGCGCGCGCGGACATAGCCTTTTCTGGCCATATCCTCAAGCAATTTCACATATTCGCCTTTGCGTCCTCGAACCGCCGGCGCGAGCACCATGATGCGGCTTCTTTCCGGAAGCGCAAGCACCTGATCGACAATCTGGTCGATCGTCTGCTGACGGATAACGCGTCCGCACTTGGGGCAATGCGGCGTACCGGCTCTGGCATAGAGGAGGCGCAGATAATCGTGCACTTCCGTGACCGTGCCGACGGTCGAGCGCGGGTTTTTGGAGGTGGTTTTCTGGTCGATGGAAATGGCGGGCGAAAGTCCGTCGATGGAATCGATGTCCGGCTTGTCCATCTGACCCAAAAACAAGCGCGCATAGCTCGAAAGCGATTCGACGTAGCGCCTCTGGCCTTCTGCATAAATGGTATCGAAGGCGAGCGACGATTTTCCGCTGCCCGAAAGCCCCGTCATGGCGATCATCTTGTCACGCGGAAGCGAAATGGATATATCTTTTAAGTTATGGACGCGAACGCCCTTTATGTCGATTCTGTTGTTCATGGATGGGTGTAATTCCTTTCAGGGTGGTGTGGATCAGTGGGAAGAGAAAGCGTTCTGCATTGCGGACACCCGGGGACGGAAATGTCACTTAGCGAAAACGAACAATGTTGTTCTGTCGTAGGGGAGGCGTTTCGCCTCCCGCAGCTAATTTTGTCATTTCCCTCGTTTTCTTCTGCCCCTTCGGGATTTTTCGTTGGTGGCCATGGTTTTTTCGCCTTTTAATTCGAGCATCTGGTCTCTGAGTTTTGCGGCGGCCTCGAAATCGAGGTCGGCGGCAGCCGCCAGCATGCGCTCTTCCAGCTTTTCGATTGCCATGCGCTTTTCTTCCTCGTCCATACCGCTTCCGCTTGCGCCTTCGTCCACATCGCGGGCGATGGACATAAGCTCCTTGACCGCTGCGCGCACGCTTTCGGGGCGGATGCCGTTTTCTTCGTTATAAGCCTGCTGGATGGAGCGTCTTCTGTTGGTTTCGGAGATGGCGCGGAACATGGAGTCGGTGATGTTGTCGGCGTACATGATGACGCGTCCGTCTACGTTTCGGGCGGCGCGTCCGATGGTCTGAACGAGCGAGGTTTCGCTTCTGAGGAAGCCTTCCTTGTCCGCATCCAGAATCGCGACCATCTGCACCTCCGGAAGGTCGAGGCCTTCTCTTAAAAGGTTGATGCCGACCAGAACGTCGAATTCTCCCAAACGCAAGGACCTTAAAATTTTGATTCTTTCAAGCGTTTCCACGTCCGAATGCAAATATTCCACGCGCACATTCATCTCGCGAAGGTAATTCGTGAGACTTTCGGCCATGCGCTTGGTGAGCGTGGTGACCAGCACGCGCTGGCCCGTCTTGACAACCTTGTTGATCTCGCTGACCAGGTCGTCCACCTGGCCGGTGGCAGGGCGCACGTCGATCTTGGGGTCCAGCAGACCCGTCGGGCGGATGATCTGCTCCACGATTTGCTGCGTTCTGCCCAGCTCGTAGGGGCCGGGGGTCGCGCTGACGTAGATGGTCTGCCCGATACGCTGCTCGAACTCTTCAAACAGCAGCGGACGGTTGTCGTAGGCGCTGGGCAGGCGGAAGCCGTACTCCACCAGCTGATTCTTGCGGGCCCGG
>JAZSFI010000472.1:0-2268 GCA_045532135.1 Clostridia bacterium
AAGGCCGTTAAAGATGAAGCGCTCCGCAGAGATCTGGTGGAAGAGATGGCGGATGTGCTTATGTATTTTAATGATGTTTTGCTTTGCTATGGAATTTCGGAGGAAGAATTGAAGAAATCATATACGGACAAGTTCGAAAGAAACATGAAGCGGTGGTAATATGAAAGGCGATAAACCGTATTACAAGCAATGCCCGGAGCTTGATACCTGTAACAACCTGATCGAGAGATATTTTCATACCCGGCAGTATGAAAAATGCTTTGAGGGGCATTTGCATCTGGCTGAAAAGGGATATCCGCTTGCCGAGTGTCAGGTGGGGTATTTCTATTATGACGGGCTTGGCGTTGAGAAAAACCTTGAAAAAGCGGTTTACTGGACGCGAAGAAGCGCTGATCACGGCGACCGCGACGGGCAGTATAATCTCGCGTGGTTCCATGAAGACGGTATCGGCGTTAAAAGAGACATGGAGCAGGCGGTTTTCTGGTATAAAAAGGCGGCGAAGCAGGATCATGACCTTGCCATTCAGAAATGCAGGGCGCTTGGAATCGATTTGGATGCGCCGCTCATTGACCGGGAAACCATACGAAAGGATTTGAAATGCAGAATTTATCCCATTGGCTATCTTGAAAGATACAAATTTACTGTGATCTGCACGAATTTTGACGGCAAATGGATTCTTTCAAAGCACAAAAACAGAGATACATGGGAAACGCAGGGCGGGCACATTGAACCGGGCGAGACTCCGACGGACTGCGCCCGGCGCGAGCTGTTTGAAGAAAGCGGCATCCTGGATGCGGACATTTATCCGGTGTGCGACTACTGGGGATTCAATTCGCAATCCTCATCAAACGGAATGGTGTTTCTGGCGGTGGTGCATTCGCTTGGAAGTATGCCCGAAAGTGAAATGAAGGAAATCGGGATGTTTGAAAAGCTTCCAGAGGCGCTTACTTATCCGAATGTTTCTCCCAAGCTGTTTGAGGAAGCGGAGAAGATGCTTCTTATAATAAGGAAGAAATAAAAAAATGAAACCCAAATGGATATTCTTTGACGTCGGGTCAACGCTTGTGGATGAAACCGAGGCGTATGATCACAGGGCGCGGGACATGGTTGAAGGGACAAATCTCACCTTTTCGGAATTCGACAAAGTCCGTCATGACTTTGCGCGGATGGGCCTTGACGGGAATTCTGAAGCGATCAGGCATTTTGATTTAAGAAAAACGCCGTGGCATTCGGAGGATGAAAAGCTGTTTCCGGACGCATATGATGCGCTCACTGATCTCAATAAAAAGGGATACCGTCTTGGCATCATCGCAAACCAGAATTCCGGCTTGGAAAAACGGCTGGAGGCATGGGGAATCCGGAAGTTTTTCCGTGTGATTATATCCTCAGCGGAAGCCGGATGCGCCAAGCCTGACCGGGCGATTTTTGAATTGGCTTTGAAAACGGCAGGCTGCAAAGCGGAGGAAAGCGTCATGGTCGGCGATCGGCTGGACAACGACATGGTGCCCGCCAAAGCGCTTGGCATGAAGACGGTTTGGGTAAGGACGGGGCTTTCGAAGGTTCAGTCGCTTGAGCTTGGAGAAGGGATCTGCGATATTCAGATTGAGTCGCTTATGGAGCTCACAGAAATCTTTGAATAGGTGAAGTGATAATAGTGGCAACTTTTTATCTTGTTCGGCATGGTGAAGCGGACTACAGCGAAATGCTGGAAAAGGGGTTTTATGGCTTTGGGCGTTCGTTTGCGCCATTATCGGAAAAAGGAATACAGCAGGCGGAAAGGACAGCGATTGATGAAAGATTGAAGTCAGCAGAATTAATCGTTTCATCGCCTTACACAAGGGCGCTTGAGACTGCAGCGATAATCTCAAGAGAAACCGGCTTGAAATTATGCGTTGAGGTTGATTTGCACGAATGGGAGCCCGACAAAACCAATCAATATACTACTTCTGAAGAAGCGTTCATGCTGACGAGAGAGTTCAATTTATATAAAGGCGAGTATCCAGAAGGTCAGCAGATGAGATGGGAACCCTTGACTGAACTCAGAAAAAGGATGCGAAGCGTTGCCGATAAATATGCACACTATAATAAAGTCATCTTTGTTGGTCACGGTATGGTGTTCAGGACCCTTACATATATAGAAAAGATGAACCCCGCTGAAATTGTGGAAAGCAGTTATCATTTGGGACTAGAGGATTGTTTAAATTCGTTTCTCTGAATTACAGTTTATCAGCGATTCAGAAAGGACGATATCCTATGACAGAAAACTTT
>JAZSFI010000571.1:0-2713 GCA_045532135.1 Clostridia bacterium
AATTGTCTTCCTAAGACCGCTTGGCCTCCGACTTAAGCGCAATATATGAAAGACTCTTGCATCCATAAAAGCAGAAACTCGGAAATTCCGGTAAACTATCCGGAAGGGAAACATCTTTCAGATTCACGCAGTCGTAAAACGCGTACCCTCCGATTTTCGTAACACTGTTCGGAATAGTTACCGATTCAATATCAGAATTCCTATCAAACGCGTGGTCTGCGATTGCCGTAACCGTCTTTCCGTGATATTCAGACGGGATTACAAGCGCAGACGGTGAAAAGCCGGAAATTCCTGTAATTGTCAAAGACGAATCCGCATTCTTCTCCGTTAGGAATGAAAGTTCATATGCGCCCTCAACCGTGCTGTATGCAATGCCGTAATTCTGTGCATACCAGTGCCCATAAGAGTTTTCAACAACGGTAAGTGAAAAATCATCATGGAACATATTATGAAATGCATATTCTCCGATCAGCGTAACGCTTCCCGGAATGGTTATATTCTTCAGATTCCAGCAATCGATAAATGCGTAGCTGTCTATTCTGCGAATGCCATAGGGTATTTCTACGGAAGTAATCCCATTTTGTTTATACACCGCATAGCCTTTGATCTGCGTTACAGGTAAACCAGCCAGCGTTTTCGGGAATACAAGCTCTCCTGTCATTGAAGCATTGAGACCTATGGACAAGCCGTCATCCACTTCACCATACATAAAGTTGCCTTCTGTGCCGTATGTATATACGATATTCTCAGCGTCAATTTGCTGTCTTTGTCCGCTTTCATCCCATACACATACTCTGATCGTTATATTACCGGTCTTATCCAACAGCGCAGTAAACGATTCCACCGGCGCATACCCGCTGCTTTTTATTTCCGTTTCCACACCGTTGTGCAAAACGACAATGGAGTATTCTACGTTTCCAATGCCTCCATAGGTATAGATTTTCCATGTGCAGCTGCTCCCAACGGGATAGGTTTGTTTATCGGGGGTGGGCGTATACAAGAGCAGGTCTCCGGATCCGTTTTCATATGCCAATTTTTTGCTTTTTACAAACGCTTCTGCATATGAGCCGGGTTCTACATGATATACAAATAATCCTTTGTATCCTGTGCTGATTCCGCGATCGATCACGGATACGCTCGGCGGAATGGCGAGTGAAGAGAGACTGCGGCAATTGGCAAACGGATAATTTCCCATTTCAACAAGCGTTGAGGAAAGCGTAACATCGGCAAGAGAATTGCAAGACTCAAAACATCTATTGCCAATATACGTCACCCCATCGGGAAGCGCGATACTTTTCAGCATGGAACAATATTCAAACGCGTTCATTTCTATACGCTTAAGGCCTGAATGAAGCGTCACCTTTTCCATACTCTTACATTTACTGAATGCATATGAGCCTATTATTTCAACTGTGTCCGGTATGGTTACACAAACGATGTCATTATTATTCCGGAAAGCTGACGTGGCAATCGACTTAACCTTTATACCGTCAATCTCAGACGGTATAATGAGATCCGAAGGCGCAGTGCCTTTGTAGCCGACAATGCTCATTCCGCCGTCTTCATACACTGCTACGAATCCGGGCGTTTCGGTATGCAGTACATACTTGATATTATGCTCTTTGGCAAATGTATGAGCGTAACTGTTCTCGCTTACATGCAGCGTGAGATTGCGCGAACAGCCTTTGAAAGCGCCCGCGTCAATTCTTCTTACATTGCTCGGTATTATGAGATTTCTCAGCGCTGTGCAGTTTAAGAATGCTTCTTCCTGTATGTATTCAAGTGTTTGAGGAAGAATGATCTCCGTGAGACTTGTGCATTCCCTGAACGCAGCCATATCAATCTGTGTAACGCCTTCGGGGATTTTGATACTGGTTAGAGAACTACACCAGCAAAAGGTTCCGTCTTCTATCTGGCGGATGCCCAGGGAGAGGGTGACATCGCTAAGTGATGTAAGATCCGAAAACGCATAAAGGCCAATATTTGTCACGCAGTTAGGGATCTTGAGGGAAGTAATGTTTTTGTGGTCCCTTAATGCATCGCTTGCAATCTGCTTAACGCTTTCGCCGTTCAGTGTGTCGGGGATGACTACGTCGCCTTCCAGAACGCCGTCGTACTTATCAATGCGTATTTTACCTGCGCGGTGCGTATAGATCCATCCGTTCTCTACGCCGCATACATTTATGACGACGCTTGTTTTTTCCGAACTTTCGATTGCGCCGTTTTTTGCATTTGCGCACATGTAGTACGATCCCGTATGATCAAATGTATATGTGAATTCTTTTTTTGATACATATCCGCCGCTCGATGCGACGATCTCGCCCTTTTGGCTGTCCTTACGAAGCGTATAACTGTAATGCACATCGCCCTCTCCGCCGTAAGTGATTGCTTCGAATGTACACGAAGCGCCAAGAGGCACGTTGAAAGACGAGACATTTCTGGTGTTATCAAAGAATCCGCCCGGTTTCTTTTCGCCTGCGGGCATGGTATACCGCACAGGTTCGACGTTGATCAATTCAAAACTGTGAAGACCCGTGTCGCAGGGAATATTGTTGTTCTTGGCGTATTTATGCGCATATGAGCCCTCTTCTGCAATGACGACAAGACTTTCACAGTAGAGGAACGCTGAGCTTCCGATAGATGTTATACTGTTTGAAAGTTCTATTGTCCTAAGATTCTTGCAGGACATGAATGCGTGTATTCCGATTTCCTT
>JAZSFI010000062.1:0-2592 GCA_045532135.1 Clostridia bacterium
GGCGATTTTGTCCGATGATGATCTGGATCAGATCAGCGCAGCGGGCGACACCTGCGTCCCAACCGTGAATCCCGAGGTATTGCTTGGCAGGCATGCTCGTCCATCTGACGATCGGGAGAGCCGGCCGTAAAGAGTGCGGCACAGATGACAGGTTCTGTTTCAGCGACAAATTGATCTGCAAGATACACTGACCAGCCTGCAGCCTGCGCCCACAGATACTGACTGCTAAAAGGACAGACAGCCGGTTTCAAGAGTAACCGGCCCGTGCTTATGGGACTATTTCAACCTGGCTGCCTGACGCAGCCAATTACCCGACGAACCAATTTGAAAGGAGACTGTATTATGGAAGAAAACAAGAAGATCGAAATGAACGACGCTGAACTGGAAAAAGTGGTGGGCGGCTTTAATATCGGTGATCATGTGGTGGCCAATGCCCGTATGATTCGCTATTGCCCCGGCTGCGGTAAGCTTGCGATGTATTCCTATGGCACCGTCGTAGGAATAACATGGTATGAGAGAGAACAGCATTACTTTCTCGATATAAAAACGGATTGCTGCGGACATATAGAAAGAAGAGCCGATTTCGCCTGCGAGATCCATTGATTCGCATGACAGGATAGGGTCATTCCTGCGGGTGTATCCGTTGGCGCATGATTCGACAACGGAAAGATAATGGCAGAAAGCTGTGCTTTTGTGCGATGGTCGGCGGCGGAAAAGCCGGCGGCAAGGATGACTTTTGCGCTTGCGCCGTGTATGGCGTGAGCGCCGGGGAAAGCGGCAAGGACCGTTGTGTCTGCCCCATTGGCGGTCAGGGCAAACCTCAGAATTAAACGGCCGTCGCATGCGGGTCATACTGCGCCCTGCATAAATATGGAGGAAAGAACAATGAAGAACATGCGGAAACTGCTTTGTTTCATGCTGGCAGTTTGTATGCTGCCCCTGTGTGCGCTGGCTGAAGCGCCCGGACCGATCCCCGGCATGATCGACGAAAAGGCGGAAATCATCGTGGAGGGAGAAACCAACCTGACCGGTTGCTTCTACCTGTCTTTCCCCTTTTCCCGAAACCTGATTGTACTGGACGGCAAGGGGAACGTGGTATGGCAAAAGTATGAGCCCTTTGAAAATCCCAATCAGAGCGGCGCCTTCTGGGATTTTAAGAAGCATGTGGTAGACGGCGAAGTCTACTACAGCTATCACGACAACACCGGAACCTATGACAATTACGGCCTGACCGGCTACGGTCCCGGCGAGCGCGTGATTCTGGATCGGAATTTCAATGAAATCAAGCGCATCACCTTCGAATCGTCCGATATTACGCCGAAGGGGTTTCCGCTGGACGGGCATGACTTTCTTTTGATCAATCTTGACCACTATATTTTAAACGGCTATATCAAGGACACCGTTTACAATGTTCCGGGCTATGAAAACGGCTCAGATGTCGTCTATTCCTATCTTCAGGAAGTAAAAAACGGCGAAGTGGTCTGGGAATGGAAGAGCATCGACTATCCCGAATTGTATGGTTTGATTACCATTGATTCCTACAGCCAGACGGGCGTAAACGACTTCGCCAATGAAACGGTCGCCGCGCCCGACTACATTCACTTTAATTCCATGGATCTGGATGAGGAAGGAAACCTGATCTGCTCTTTTCGGCACATTCATTCCATTTTGTGCCTGGATCGAACAGCCGACAAAGATCAGATTCTGTGGATGTTGTCCGGATTGGGCGATGAGTTTGGCCTGACGGAAATTCAGAAGTGCTCCGCTCAGCACACCGCCTTTGTGGACGGCGATTATATCACGATATTCGATAACGGCAACCGGCACGCTACCTCCCGCGTGGTTTCCTACCGGATCGACCCGGCGGAAAAGAAGCTGGAAGCGTTTTGCTCCTACACGCTTGGAAATAAGTATTCCGAAGCCTGCGGCTCCGCGCAGCGGGTGCATGACGATGTGTTTGTCATCGGCTGGGGCATGGCGATGAACGATAACGAATGCATGAGCGTTGTGGACTTTAAAACGGGTGAAACGCTGATGACGGTTTCCCTCAAAAATCCGAGAAATTCCACCTATCGCTGCCTGTATTTCGATTGACGGAATCGCTTGATGAGACGAATTTTCTGCTTGAAATTGTGCATGAAAGCCCCGAGGCGTTTGTCTTCGGGGCTTTTCTATGGAAAAATCTCAAAAAGAAGGAATTTTCAACAAATCAGCGAAAAGATTCATAACGCGAAAACGTATTTTCGAAAAGAGGAATCTTCCCATGAAACGAACTTTTATCCTGATCCTTATGATGCTTGTTCTGATTTCGGCTTGCGCGTCCGCTGAAAGTGGCAAAATATCCTCGCTTTCCGACGCACGAATCGGCGTAACGGTGGGCTCGGTGCAGTCTCAGATACTTCCAAAGCTTCTGCCCGATGCAAAGGTAATCGAATACAGCACCACGACCGATATGGCCATGGCGCTGGATGCAGGCAGAATCGACGCGTTTTCGACCGAGGAAAGCGTGTATCTTTCCATGAAGCGGGAGGGTATGGCGTTTGTGCGCATTGACGAGCCGCTGATGGTCAGCCAATACGGCATGCTGATTGG
>JAZSFI010000229.1:0-5380 GCA_045532135.1 Clostridia bacterium
TGTACTCCATTTTTTGATATCTGTTCTCGTCAGGAATATACATTTCTACCCCTCCGCTTCAGATCCGTTTTCCTGTTTATTTCTTGATTTTGTCAAGGCCGCCTGCGATCAGCTTATAAGCTTCCTTCATTCTTTCCGCGCAGCCCGTTTCGGGATGGTACGCTTCAATGGTGATGGTGCTGTCATAATTGCTTTCATTGATGACTTCGAAAAGCTCTGTGTAATCAAAGCCGTCGCCGGGATACGGAATCTCTCTGTCCGGCGCGCTGATATGAATGTGATCCAGCGATTTCACATATGTACGGATTTCGCCGAGCTCCTCAAAATTGGACTGCATAAGATAGGTGTCCGCAAGAAGCCTTACATTTTTTCGGTCAACAAGCTTCATAACGTAATTGCCTTCGGAAACGAAATTCAGAATATTGTTGTCGGGGTTCGGACAAGGCTCGATTACGATCTCCATTCCGTACGGCTCCATCATTTCTGCAGCCAGACGCAAAAACTCCACAATCTGATCGTAGGCCTTTCTGCGATCCCAGAAGCCCTCGGGCATATTGCGGGAGCGCGAAGAGCCGAACACAAACTTTTTGCAGCCGAGGCCGTGCGCTCTGGGAATTACAAGGTTCAGATAAGGAACGACCTTTTCATTCAGATCGATTCCTTCGCCCGTAACCTTGATGTCAGGTGGCAGCATAACGCACATGGTCTCCACGAAGAAGTTCTCCTTCAAAGTGAGCGCCCGAAAGTTTTCATATTCTTCTTGCGTAAGCTGGCTGAGCTGCGCAACATTATACTCCAGAAAATCAAACCCTGCTTCCTTAATCATAGTGAGCTTTTCATAGTCTCCGCCAATACCGAGTCTCATTTTCATTCCTCCTCAGTCTTCGTCTGCAACGGACATAACAAACTCTGCCAGCCAGCGGTTCGCTTCCAGCATTGTCGGAATCTGTTGTCCGCGTATTAAAACCTGCTGCGTTTCAACCGAAATGGGGCCGCTGCTTCCGGCTCTTCGCAGTTCCTTCATAAGCTTGCCCCAGGGCATAACGCCCGCCGTCTTTCCCGCCTCGGGCATTTCGAAATTGTTTCTGTATTGCGCAAGCGCAAACGCCTTTGCATGAATATTCTTTAAATACGGAGCGATCCTTCTGAAATAATCGTCCACAGGCTCGCTCTGATCGCGAAGAATCCAACAGCCCATCGTATCAAACGTCAAAGCTGCATTATAATGAGCGAAGGCTTTCACGATATTAAGGGCGTCGTTGACGTGGAAAGCCGCATTCTCCACGCACACAGTCAAACCCTCCTTCGCAAAAAAGCGGAATATGGGCTCGTTGAGCGTCATAATGCGATCCCAGTCTTTGTGATTTTCATTCAGATGCCCGAAATCATCCACGCCAGTGGGCCGTAACGGGAACATGCGAACAAGCTTCGTGTCCAGAATCGGAGCAATGGCCGCAAGACGCTCTGCTTTCTTCATCTGCCCCGCAAATACCTGCGGATCCTCCGGATTTTCAATCTTTCCGATAGAAGAATGCAGCATGGCTGTTTTCATCTGATAGCCATCCAGAAATGCTTTCACTTCTCTTGCCGTTTCATCCGGCATTTCTTCTGCAGCACATCCGAAAACCTTCCACCTCAGGTCAACATACCGGTAACCCCAATCTTTGATTATGGGCGCAGCGTCTCTCAAATCAAGTACAAGCTCGTCTGTCATCATGGACGGATACATATTGTTCGCCTGCCTTTCTGTCTGTCCGGATTTCCGAACGTTTTTCTTACGCGATCGTCCGATCGGTTCTGAATCGATATGCGCTTGCGGTGTCCCTGCGAAAATCTACCGCAGCTCGTATTTTCCTTCTTCCGCAATTCGCTTGTTAAGCTCCCTGCGATAAAGTTCGTTGTCCACGGGAATGTCCACAGGCTGCCTGAGCCAACCAGAAAGCTGAATTGCGCTTGCCAGCTGCACCTCGTTCAAACCGTCTGTTCCCTTTGCCACCATGGGCTTGTCGGGTTTTGCAAGGTGCTCAGCAAAAGCCCGGAAAACTTTAGCATGCTCGCTGTTGGCAAACGGATCATTTTCTTTTTCAAACGTAGTCACTTCAAAGAGCTTTCCGCTGTTTTTAAGCTGAGTAATGGTTTCCTCGGGATATTCCGTACCGATCTTCTCCTCATCATCGCAAAGCTTTTCAATAACAAGTCTCTTGCTGTCCAGAACACGTACGCGTCCTTTATCATATACTGCCGTAAGTCTGTCTTCACCCAGAACATCATCCGTGCAGGTGATAAACACGCCCGTCGCGCCGTTTTCATACTCAAATTCGGCACAAACATCATTTTCTACGGCGATTTTCCGGTGATGTCCAAAATTCGTCGTGGCATATACGCGTTTGGGCATACCAAACATCCACTGTAAAAGATCAATCTGGTGCGGCGCCTGATTTACGATGACGCCTCCGCCTTCGCCGCCCCATGTTGCTCTCCATGTGCCGGAATCATAGTATTTCTGCGTGCGGAACTGGCGGCTTACCCAAACCACCTGGCGCAGCTTTCCAAGTTCGCCGGAAGTTGTAATATCGTGCAGTTTTCTGAATACCGGGTTTGTGCGCTGATTGAGCATGATGCCGAACGCAACCTCCGGATGCGCCTCTGCACACGCATTCATTTCTTCGACGGTGGAAGGAATAATTCCGGCCGGTTTTTCAACAATAACCGGCATACCCGCCTTGATCGCCTTGATCGTCAGCTCCGGGTGGAGATAATGCGGAACTGCCACGCTGATAAAGTCGCAGGTTCCCGACGCAAGCAGCTGATCAATGTTTTCAAAAACAGGAACCTGCGCGTACAACTCACGCGCTTTTTCCCTCTTTTCGGGATCAATATCGCAAATTGCTCCAACAGTTACGCCTTCGACACGCCTGTCATCTTTGATCATTTTTGCATAAAAACTACCCAGGGCGCCAAAACCAACGATACCGATTCTGCTCATTTTGCAACACTCCTTATTTCAAAACGCTTAATAACTTATACGCGCCTTCAACGCGTTCCTCAAAATCATCATAGTGAAAAGCTTCTATTGTAAGTGTGTTGTCATATTTCATCCTCTTCAGCGATGAAAAAATCATATCATACTCAAAACCGTCCCAAGGGCAGGGAATGCGCCTTGTTGGCGAACTTAAATGAATATGATTCACAGCGTCCGCATATGCTTCCAGAACGCCCAGTCTTTCATGCGCAAACTGCATTGTATAGACGTCCGCCATGATTTTTACATTCGGCTTATCGACCATATGCATTACATAATATGCTTCGGGTATTGTGGTGAGAATATTGTTTTCATGTATCGGACAGGGCTCAATCACCAGCTCCATTCCCTTTTTGTCAAGGATTTCAGCAACGTTTCCCAAAAAGCCGGCAATCTGAGAATATGCAGAATGCTTGTCATAAAAATCGTGCGGCATATTTCTTGAATGTGAGGAACCGAAAACGATTTTTTTGCAGCCAAGTCGTTCCGCTCTTTCAAGCGCTTTATTCAAATAGGCCATGACCTGTGACGTGTTGACGTGATTTCCGACAATTTTCATATGCGTCGGCAGCATGATTCCCATCGTTTCAGAATAGAAATCAAGCTTGTTCACAATGCGCTCCGCTTCATGCATCTCATCATCACTGAGGTTGTATACGCTTACGAGATTATACTCAAAATAGTCGAACCCGATACTCTTAATCAGTTCAGCTTTTTCATAGCCTGCACAAACGCCCAGCCGCACGAAAACGCCTCCTCACACCTTCGCAATCTAAAAGTATTATTATCAAGTATACTCATTATACTAAAATCAATCATATCATGCTGCGCAAAAACACGCAATTTATACGCAAAAATTAACAGAATTATTGACGTTGGAATTGCGCAACACTATAATGAACGATGTAATAAATGATGGATATTTTTTGATTTGAAGGAGCTGTACGATGTTTGAACTTGATGACGGCTATAAGGAAGCGACTTTTCTGCCCATAGATCTGAGCAGTAACCAGCCCTTCAGTTCCAATCTGCAAGCGCCGTTTTTGGGCAAGGAAACGAACACTGCCCTTCACTTTCACAACTGTTATGAATTTGTCTATATTCACACGGATATAGATATTACGCTGTATGCAAATGAAGTCTTCCGTCTGAAAAACGGCGATGTATTGATGATCTGCCCTCACGTTCCTCATTTCATTCAAAAAAAACCGGATCACGATGACTCTCTTTTCGGAAAATCTTCCTATGACACACTGTATATCGACATGGATTTGCTGTTTGAAATTACAAGCGGCTTTCCGGAGAATTGGAAGCTCCCGCTGACAAATATTCCCCATTCCAGATATATGGTGTTTTCTCAGGAGAGCAACCGTGAAATCACAAGCCTCCTGTTCGATATTAACCGTGAAATCAAACTCAGACATTACGGATGGGGTCTCTATGTTGCATCGAAAATCCTGCTGATGCTTCTGGCAATCAGCCGGTTGGCCAGCATGAAGAAAAACACGCTGCCTTCCCGCGAAAAAAACATCTGCATTCAGCCGGCGCTGAACTATATCAAAAACAACTATGCAGAGCCGATTTACCTGCGCCTTTTAAGCGAATTGTGCCATATGAGCCAGGCAACCTTCGGAAGAAAGTTTAAGCAAATCATGGGTACAACGCCGCTGGATTACATTCACAGCCTCCGCGTTCAGCGCGCGTGCGTTTTGCTGCGAAGCTCCAATATGTCCATTCTCGAAATCTCTCTTGCCGTCGGTTTTGTCTCTATCTCATCATTCAACAGGCAATTCCGCAGCGTCAAGGGCGTTACGCCCAACCAGTACAGAATCATGGCGCCGGAGAGTCAGCTGACCGATTTTCCGCTTGACTGATGTATTGCCGCAATCGCGTAAAAAGTTTCCCGCGCTCACCTAAGCCCTATACGCAATAACGAATCAAAAAAACAAACCGGTTGTGCCGGATTCAGCTGCTCTTTTGCGGAAAGCGCCAAAAGCTCTTTTAAATATCTCTGCAAGCACAGTTCAGCCGGAATATTCTGCCGATACACTAAAAAAAGCAGAAAATAAGACCGGCACAACAGGCATAAGCAGAAAAAACCTGATAAAAACAGAAAAACGGCATGGGAGAACAAACATCTCTCATGCCTTTTCAAATAATATCCCATCAGAAATCAATGCCGATTTTTAGCGCGGCTGCGTTGACGGATTTTTCGGTAATCTCTGCAATCGCCCGCGCAATTTCCGCATGATGCATCCTTTCCCCGTTGAAACAGGTCACAAATTCCACGATCAGTTTCTCCCGAAACTCTGTCAGATAATCCGCGATCAGCTGCGGAACCGCTGTGCGGACATACTT
>JAZSFI010000574.1:0-3155 GCA_045532135.1 Clostridia bacterium
GAAAACCATGTATTCCAAGGAATTTGATTGTGTTTTGTATTGCCTGCCGAAGCCGCCGGATTTTTCGTTTGATTTCGACGGCCTTTTTGAAACGGAATTAAAGAGTATCCTGATTGAAATGCAAAAAACGCCGCAGAACCCCGCGTGGCACGCGGAGGGCGACGTTTGGGCGCACACGAAAATGGTGTGCGAAGCGTTGTGCGGCCTTTTGGAATTTCAGAATCTTCCGGAGGAAGAAAGAAACGTCCTCGCTCTTGCCGCTCTTTTGCACGATGCGGGAAAGCCGCTTGCCACGCGCGAGGAAATGGGCGAACTTGTTTCTCCCGGGCACGCTTTAAAGGGCGCAAATCTCGTCCGCGCGCTCTTGTGGCGGGAGATGGGGCTTTCCGGGAGAGAGGAATATCAGGCATTCCGCGAAAGCGTCTGCCTGCTTATCCGCTATCACACTCAGCCCGCGCATATTCTTGAGAACACTGATCCTGTGCGCCGCGCAAGAAAAATTGCGTCAAACAGCGCGCTTGCCAAGCATTTCACGCTCAAAAATCTGTGCCTCCTGGCCGAAGCCGACGAAAGAGGGCGTATAAACCCCGAAAAGGATAAGCGTATTTCAAACGTCGAACTTGCCCGCACGGTCATGACGGAATCGGGCGCGTACGCATCGCCCTATCCTTTTTCCTCGCCTGTCACGCGCCATGCCTATCTTTCGGGTAAAAATGTCTGGGAAGATCAGGAGCTTTTCGACAATACATGGGGCGAAGTGATCCTTTTGTCCGGCCTTCCCGGAACGGGCAAGGACACATATATCAGGGAACAGTTTTCCTCCCTTCCCGTCGTTTCTCTGGACGATATCCGCCGCGAAATGGACGTAAAGCCCGGCGAAAATCAGGGAAAAGTCGTTCAGGCGGCGCACGAGAAAGCGAGAGAATTCCTCAGAAAAAAGCAGCCTTTTGTCTGGAACGCAACGTCCCTTTTGCCCGCCCTTCGAAAAACGCAGGTTTCGCTTTTTGAGGATTACGGCGCAAGCGTGAAAATCCTCTTCCTCGAAACAGAGTGGAAGGAAAACATCGAAAGGGACAAAGAGAGAAAACACGCCGTTTCCGAAAAAGTGATTTCCGATATGCTGAACAGGTTTGTGCCGCCGGAAGCGTTTGAGGCGAGGAAGGTTGAATGGGTCATTACGTAAAAAGGAGAATGAAATGCTGACTGCCTTTTTTGACTGTGATGGAACCATTGCGAAGGACTATCCTGATGCTGTATGGGCAACGGTATCAAGCTCGGGACGGGAAACCCGTCCCCTACGATGGTAATGATACTTTCATCTCCGTAGGGGGCGGGTTTCCCGCCCCGCGCTTATGGTTAATTATGAGGATGGTCTGTTTGTGAATACCTGTTTATAGTATTATGCATAACCTTTAATACATCCGCATATACTTTTCCCTGTGAAATACGGAGGTGGAAAGCAATGCGGGTTTTGAATTGGATAAGAGCGAATATAATTACCAATCTTTGCGCGTTTCTGTTGTTTTTGTCGTCTCCCATGAAGTGGACAAGTCCGTTTGGAATCGCTTTTCTGGCTGCGGCGGGACACGGCGAGATGAAATGGGACAGCGTGTTTTTAGGGTCCGCTTTGGGCGCGGTCATCGGAAAAGGCGGTTTCGGCGGGTTTGCCGGAGGACTTATGGCGTACACGCTGTGCGGAATTTTTCACAGGCGCGATTATCCGGCGCCAAAGAGCAAATTGTCTTTGGCAGCGTTTGCATGCTGCCTGTTTCCGGCATATGTGTATCATTTGCCTTACAGCATTTATGATACTTTGGCGGCGACGTTTGCTTCCGTGATTGCAATGGCGGCATGCCCTGCAATTTCGCCCGTGTGCATGAAGGGCGCAAAGGGAAAACTGCAGCTGAACAATGAAGAGCGTGTGGCGTCTCTGATTCTTTGCGCGGTCATGATTTCGGGGCTTACGGAGCTGTACGCGCCGATCGGATGCTTTTTTGCGGGGCTTTTCACGCTGATGTTTGCTTCCGGCGGCATGTTTTCCGCCGGAGCCGGCGCACTGACGGCTGCAACCGGACTTTTGATCGGCTCGGCTGCGCCAAACGAATGTGCGCTTTTGTTTTTGTGCGCCGCAGCAGCCGGCGCGGCGGCAGGGCGCGGTGTGTGGGCGCAGTCGGGATTATTCTTAATCGGTTTGCCCTTGTCCGCATATTTCGGGTTTCATATAAACAGCTTGTGCATATTGCTGGCAGCGGCGGTTTATCCGTGGATACCGCGCGTATTTTCCGCGCAGGCATGCCGTGCGTTCGGCTTTTTTGACGATGCGCATTCCGTTTTTCTGACCGCGAATACATCCAGACGCCATATTGCGCCGCGCGGAATGACGGTTTGCGGCGATGCGGGATTGGCGGAACATCTTCCGGGCGGACGCATGCTTTTTGCACTGGCCGACGGCATGGGCACGGGACAGGCGGCGCGGGAGACGAGCGATCTTGTAATTGCGCGCGCAAAGGAAGTTTTTCATTCGCTTCTTCGGTCGGAGGACGCGATGAAATGCATAAACGCGCTTTCAAAAACGGAAAACGAAAGGCATTCAACCGTCGATATCTGCCTGCTCGACACCATTACGGGCAGGACGGAATTCATTAAAAACGGCGCAGAGCCGTGCTGGATTCTGTCCAGATATGAAGTCAAACGCTTTGAAGGTGAAGCCTTGCCTGTCGGAGCGCTTTCGGATGCGCCCTCTGCGCACATGACGGCGCAGGTAATGCCCGGCGACAGCATCTTTATGGCGACGGACGGGCTATTAAACGCCTTAGGCGGCGCGGATAAGGCGGAAGAAATCCTTTTTGAAAATAAGACCCTGTCGGCCGCTGCGCTGTGTTCGGAAATGATTAAAAGAGCAAAAAAAGCGCCGGAAGAGCGCAGGAAAGACGATATGAGCGCCATGTGCATAAAGATCGGCGGAAAAAGCGCATATCCCCGCGCAATTCTTCGCCTGCCGGAGGCGAAGGAAGAAAGAGAGAACGAGAAAAAGGCAGGCTGAAGATTTAAAATCAAAAATTCAAGTTCTCTCATCAGACGGAGCCCTTGGAACGCGTAACTTCACTTACTGCATTCCTCTAAAAACAGCGGGTCTTTTGCGTTTTGCAAAAGAC
>JAZSFI010000282.1:0-3546 GCA_045532135.1 Clostridia bacterium
TGGTGGTCGCGAGCCGCTTTCATCCATGGAGGACGGAAGAGCTAAAAAGGCTTTCAGCTTACCTGTGCAGCTTAGGTAATCGATATAAAAACAGGAAAAAGCGCTATTGGTGTCTTCAATGGATTGCATCATCGTAAGTACCAAGCCAATAATCATGGCAGCATCACCTGCGGGACAGGTACCGTTCCGGATATCCACATACACAAAAGCAACAACAATAACAAGACCGAGCGAACTGACAATGGAGCCAAGCATTTCCCATACGGTTCGTATCTGATTGAGACGAACATGAGATTTGTGGAGCTTTTTCCAGATGGCATTGAATTTTTCGCGGAATATGTTTTCATAACCATACAATCTCAGTTCTGCTGCCGTATCTCGCCCGGTCAGAACATTCCGATAGTATGCTGATTTTCGATTATCCCGTTCTTCACTTCTGTATCGTTCATACTCTTTTACGGCATTCCGCGCAGTAAGGATGACCGATGGAATATAGAGCAGAACAACTGCAATTCCTGCAATCGGATAACGCCCTGCAACACCTGCGACCGCACATACGGCAATGATGATACACTTCACAAAATACATCACATCACTGAAAAGGTATGGGTATGCGGGTGCCTCTCCCACAACTTTCATGGCATCTTCAAACTTTGGATCATCGTATTTTGCGATTTCAAGCGTACGAAGTTTTTCAAATATGAGATTCTGACATTTCATATCAATGGTTTCGCAGAACAGTCTGTCAACAAATGATGTGAAAACACCGACAGCAAGCTGAAACAGAACAATGACAATATATACTCCAAACCAATACAAAGCTTGGACTGTAAGTCCATGTTCAGACAATGAATTGATAATCTCCCTCCAGATAAACAATATCGCAAACGGAAGAAGAGAAGAAATGATCTCAGATAAAATCTGAACGATATATCGTATTGGGGCATGTTGGAAACAGAATGTAGTTGCTTCCCATGCTGCGAGAGCCATATTTTTTGCTGTAGTAAATAACTTTTTCATGCAAATAAATCCTCCAGATTGATGATTTTTGTTGCCCATGATATGTCCGCATTGACGTCATGGGTTGTCATAAGGATGGTTCCCGGGAATTCCTCCAGTGCATGCATGAGAACTTCTTTTGAATACACGTCAAGATGGTTCGTCGGTTCGTCGAGAATGATGAGGTTGACCGGCTTCAGCATGGCAAGACATAGACGAAGCTTCATCATTTCGCCGCCCGACAGGGTACGAACCGCATTGAAGAAATGTTTTTCGTTCAGCCCGCAGGAAAATAGTGAAGCCTGCAGTTCTTTCTGAGATTTCTCGGGATAATATTCCTTCGCAAACTCAATCACGGTGATCTCCCGTTTCTTTCCCCGTTTGATACCGAGGACTTTTCTCTCGTGTTTATTGAAATGAGAAAAGTTCGTTTCGTAATCCTCTTCCTGCCGCAGGAAAACACTTTCGATTCCCTCGCCGTATTCGATCAGTCCTTCCACCGGAGGAAGATCCCCGTACAATGTTTTCAAGAGCGTGGTTTTACCGATGCCGTTGAATCCTCGGAACACAATCTTTTCTCCACGCTGTACGTTCAGCGAAAGGGGCGGGAGAACCGGGCTTCCGTTATAACCGACAGACAGCGAATTTGCGGTAAGAATCTGCTTTGTTGCCCCTTTTGTGTGCTGAAAAACAAATTCCGGCTTTACAATCTCATCGGGCATTTCGATTCGCTCCAATGTGGCAAGCATTTTTTTGAGCCATGTGGATTTACTGGAAGTGATTCCCGTACCCATATCTTGTGCGATTCTTGCCTCTGCCCGTGCAATATATTTCTCCTGTGCGATATGCTGTTTTTCCTGCTCGGCTTCACGGATTTCCTTCTCACGGAGATAATTCTCGTAATCTCCTTGATACACCTTCAGTTTACGATTGGCAATTTCAACGATCTTGTTTGTTATCTTGTTGAGAAACGCCCTGTCGTGGGAAATTACAATAAACGCACCCTTGTAGCGGCTTAAGTATTCTCCAAGCCAGCCAATATAGCCGATGTCAAGAAAGTTCGTCGGTTCGTCCAGGATGAGCAGATCGTGCTCAGTCAAAAGAAGCTTGGCAAGAATCAGCTTTGTTTTCATTCCGCCCGAGAGATGGGTGACATTCTTCACTTTATCCGCTTCCGAAAAACCGAGACCTGCAAGTACACCGTCGATCTTCTTATCGATTCGCTCAAACTCATGCTTGTCAAGGTAATCAAGTATATTCTGTGCGCGATTTAAGGCACGCATTTGTTCTTCTTCCGAAAGATCCGATATGGATTCGTAGATTGCCGTAACCTCGTCGTTTTTATCGTAGAGATCACGGAATACTTCGTGCAGATATTGGGAAACCGTACCAACATGGGAAAGGTCGGCATACTGATCCAGATATCCGATCCGTAGATTCGGCAGGCTTTCCAGCGTCCACTGATCCGGAACAACCTCACCAAGTAGAATTTTGAGAAACGTAGATTTTCCGCATCCGTTTGGACCCACCAGACCGATGTGATCCTCGTCAGTAACCATCAAGTCCGCTTTGTTGAAAATAGATTTACCCACAAAAGCATGGGAAAGTTCTGTTATTTTGATAATACGCATAGATAGATTCCTCCAATAAATTTTTGAACAGCAAAAAACACCGACAGACTTCTGCCCCCCAAAAACGGGCGAAGCTCTGCCGGTGTTTCCGTATATATTTACTGTGTCAGGATAGAACGTACACAGGTACGCTTTTGTCAGAAATCACAGCAACAAAAAACGGACAGCCGATGCTGTCCGAAAATGCTCTCTGTGATACTAAAAAATCACAAAATGACACTTGAGGTGCAGCTATATCGGCAAAAATGGGCAGACTTCTCCCGTATAGCTGCAGCGATGAATGACGAGGTCATGCTCTTATAGTAGAGTACATTGACCGATACATTTTTCATACGCAGTTCTTTCTTTGTCATATAGCTCACCTCGCTTTCTGCTAAATTATTACTTATAATATAGCATATCATAGTGAATTTGTCAATATAAATAATGAAATTTGATGATGCTCTTTGTTAATAGTATTTATTCGGTTCATTGCGCATTGTAACCGCCGTATTCCGCCTGTATCAGCGAGAAAAGCGTTTATCGGGCAAGTTGTCGACACCTTAAGCATTGCCCAACAAATCGCTCGTACGGACACGAGGAAAGGACATTGCTTCTAAATGACTCATTTCGTGTTCACAGCCACTTCCTTGAAAAATCCGCGAAAATATGATATAATATAATCACCACAGTGAAAGGAGAGAACCGATGAAAACAGATATGACATTACTTGAAAAAGACGGCGCACCGACCATTGAAGAACTGAAAACTTTTTCAGAAATCACGATTTCAGCATGCAAAGATCAAAATACAATCCGGGGAATGCTACCGACACTCAGAACCGCATATACATCAAGGCGAAAAAGCATTTTCTTTCAGCTTGGAACAAACAAATGAAAGTGCTCACCGGCAAAGGTTCTCTTATCAATTTCACGTC
>JAZSFI010000320.1:0-3536 GCA_045532135.1 Clostridia bacterium
TCTTCTTGAATGCGGGGGAAAGCGCGTTCTGATTACGGGCGATCTTAAAAATCCAAACATTGATTTCCCGGATGTCGGCGCCCAAATTATTGATCTCGTTATTTGCGAATCGGCGCATTTTCCCGCGACGGAATACGAGAACGTCTTTCAGAAATACAGCATCAAAAAGGTTGTATTTACGCACTATTCCGACAGATTCCTTGCAAGCGTTCTTACCTCAATAAAGTGCATGAACGACAAAGGAATTCAGGCCTTGCGCGCAACGGACGATCTGGAACTGGAAGTATAAAATTGCTTGAAAAAACACGCCCCGCATTGCCCAAAACGGCAGGCAGGGAGCGTTTTATCTTTGTATGCCGGCTTTAGGCGAAGATTTCTCTTGCCTAATCGTTCATAAGCGTTTTATACTCCGTGTATTCGACCGTGCCCTTGATGCTTTCAAGCGCGCCCTGGCAAAGTTCCTTGACCATCAGACATTCGATTGCCGGAAGATGCACGCTTTTACCGGGCAAAATTCCGTGCAAAGCGGAAGTGACAAAGCCGCGCGAGCGGTAATTGGCCGGGTTGCCCTCAACGATTACGGCTTTGTAGCCCATTTCCGCAGCTTTCTGAAAGCCGTATTCGAGCAAATGCTTGGAGATATGCCGCCTTTGCAGCTCGGTCTTTACGCATACCGGCGTTAAGATGAGAAGGCTGTCTTTGTAGTTTCCGTTCAGATGGAATCCGCTCATCATGGCGTAGCCGACCACTTCATCGTTTTCATTAACGGCGATCAGCTCAAGCTGGGGGATATAGGTATTCATGCTGCGGATTTCTTCGACCAGCGCGCGCACCATCTTTCCTTCCTTTTCGTTTTCGTGGTCGGTAAACGCCTTTTGAACAAGCCGGAGCGAAGGAAGAAGATATTGATTTTCCATGGATTTGTTTGTGATTGTCATGTTTTGCTCCCTGTATTTTTTAAAAAAAGTATAGCATATCCCCTTTGAATTTGGCAATAGGATGCGTTTATGAGAGTTTAGAATTCCTTAATGGTTCGTTTATTGAGTCGTATTGCTTTTTATGGTACAATGATAACATACAGCACATCGGGCGCTTTACCATTAAAAGGAATGAGCAATATGAAACGCAGTCTCGCCATGGAAAACGGCGAATTGATTTATCGCGAAAACGGCAGGACGCGCCATGCGGGCGTGATTAAATACAAAGGCAGCATCTATTATATTTCTTCCGAGGGCCGCGCGGTCCGGGGAAGGCATGTTGTGCATAAATCCATGTCCAACGGCATTTTGAAGCACGGATCGTATAAATTTGACGACGAATATAAACTCATCAAGGGCTCCTATGTAAAGCCCCAGCGCATCAAGCAGGAAAAGCATATGAGCAAAAAGAAACGGCGTCTTATAACGATTGTCGGCGTCATATTGTGTATCGCGCTTCTTCTTTTTGCCATCATCTATAACCATTTAAGCGACGTACCTCCGGAAAACGCCGGCAAACCGGGCTCGGATGTTGTTTTTGACATGAACAATGACATTTGAAGTTAAATTGAAAGTGATTTATGAATGCCGCCCGTAAAAGGCGGCTTTTTGCATGCTTTCACATTGACCAAGTATATGAATTGTGATATTATCTTTCTATAAAATGTGAAGGGTGGAACAGATATGAAGGGCGTTGTTCGGAATCGATTGATGCAATATGTGCAAAACGGCGATATTGCGGGCGGAAGCATACTGGTCCGAAAAGGCGGAGAGATCGTGCTTGAAGACTATATCGGATTTTCCGACATCGAGCGGGCGGTTCCTCTGAAAGAAGACAGCGTTTTCCGCTTGGCTTCCATGACCAAGCCCGTGGTTGCTGCCGGAATCATGCTGCTTGCAGAAGAAGGAAAAATCCGTATTACCGATCCTGTTTCCGGATATCTTCCCGCCTTTGAAACGATGCGCGTTTCCCGAAAGGACGAAAACGGCGAAATTACAACCGTGCCCTGCGAAAGGCCTTTGACCATTGAAGACCTTTTAAGACACAGAAGCGGCATCGGACATGGTGCATTCAGCGCCGCGATGGGTATCAACAGCGTTAAAAACGGCATGACGCTTGATGAGCGCGTGGAATACATTTCCTCCTTCCCGCTTGATTTTCAGCCGGGCGCAGAGTCGGGTTACAGCGCGAGATGCGCCTTTGATGTGCTGGGAAAAATCATCGAAATTGCAAGCGGAATGAAAATGGAAGCGTTTTTGGAGGAAAGATTCTTTAAACCGCTTTCCATGTCCGACACAACCTTTTATGTAAGCGAGGCGCAGAAAGCAAGAAGCGTGCGTATGTACGATAAATCGAGCGGAACGCTCAGGGATTCCTATAAAGCCGGTCAATACGGCTCGCCCTTTGCCTTTTCCTATCCGTGCGGCTCCGCCGGGCTTTCGGGAACGATCATGGACTACGACAGATTTGTCCAAATGCTCTCGGGACACGGAAAAACCATTCTTTCCGATGGTACCATTCGGGCAATGACCGTTCCGGACGCATCCCTTGCAAGCAATAATGGCGCATGGGGACTGGGCATGTATGTGTTTAATAAAAAAAGCGTTTCCGGCCGCGCGCTTGCGCAGGGCGCCTTCGGCTGGTCGGGCGCGTTCGGCACGCATTTTTATATTGATCCCGTCAATGATGTGACGATGATTCTCATGGTCAACCGCATGGATATCGGCGGTTCGCACTCCTATGTGTCCTTCGGTATGGAAGAAGCGGTGTTTGAGGAGCTCGGATTGCGCGAAGAGTAGGGGGTTGAGCAAAATGGCGCTTTCTTTCAATTACGACATGAGCGCGAGGGACGTCATGCGCCATAAGGAGATCGGCAGGCGTTTTGAATGGATGAAAAAAGCGGGCGTTGAGCATGTGTGGCTGTTTGCCTATTTTTACGGAAGACATGAGTCCGACCCGGAGGAAATCTACCGCGCCAGAAAGCGCCTTCTGGACGAAGGTTTTCAGACCGGCGTAATCAGCGTCCCGGTGGGACATCCCGGAAATTCTCTGAATCCCGATGACGATACGCTGGATCTTCAGATCAAAAATACGTGGAAGTACCGCGTGGACAGAAACGGAAAATGCGAATATTTTTCGGCCTGCATCAATGAAGAAATGATCAAAGACAACCGTCTGGCGGCGCAGGAGTATGCGCAGATGGGCTTTACGCGCCATTTCTTTGACGATGACCTTCGCCTTGGCAACTGGGGCAGAAAAATTCAGGGCTGCTTCTGCGACAGGTGTATCGAAAAATTCAACCGGCTCCATGCGTCGGATTTCGACCGGGCGCTTCTTCGCCGCGCGGCGGATGAGGAAAAGGGGCTTGAGGATATCACGCGCAAATGGGTGAAGTTCAACTGCGACAAACTGACCGCCTTTATGAAAGATACCTGTGTTTCAGGCCTTCAAAGCGGCATCATGGTCATGCACATGGGCGACGAAAGGCACGGTATTTCCATTCCCGACATCAAAAAGGCGGTGCCTGACTGCCTGTTCCGCGTGGGCGAAATGATGTT
>JAZSFI010000451.1:0-10597 GCA_045532135.1 Clostridia bacterium
GAATATATTGATTATTATAATAACACGAGAATCCAACTCAAAACAAAATGGATGCCTCCCTCCAAATTCAGGGAAACATCCATGATGATATACTAATTGTTCAATTCTTACGCCTCTGTCCAGAATACTGGGTACATATCAGTTTAAACAGTTCCGTTTTTTTGTCAGTCAAATTCCTTCAAATTCAACCGTACGCACAGGATATACGGCTGGTTTTTTCCGTTTTCCCAGGGAACCCAGTGGCCGTAGGTGATGGCGACGATGGTTCCGTCGGGAAGCACGTGAAGGCCGGGATAGCCGCAGTCGCCGTCGGAATGGGTGGGGTAATTGTCCTTTAAGCGGAAATGGTACTGACCCTCGCCGCCGTTTAAAAGGTCCTCTTCCGTTCCGACCCACATGACCCAGTCGCCGTGGGTTTTCGTTTCAAAGCCGCAGTCGCGGAAAGTGCAGGCGATCCGGCCGTCAGGGAGACGGCGCAGGGTATGCCTGTCGCCGGTCAGAACGTCCGGAAGCTCGCGGGGCTTGGTCCATGTTTCGCCGTCATCGTCGGAAAACATAATGCATGAGCGCATCACGCGTGCATTTTCGCGCAATAATACAGCAATTTTGCCGTCGGTTAAGCGAATCATGCCCGGTTCGCACAGATGCGCCCTTTCGTGGCGGGCAATGGTCACAGGCTGGCTCCATGTGAGGCCGCCGTCTTTTGAAATGATCTTGTTTACGTGGAAGCATTTCCCGCAGTCTACGCTGCCGAAGGAGCACATGTGAATAATTTCGCCGTTTTCTTCGGGCACAGACCTGTCGCCGTCAAGGAACGCATTTTCATGCACTTCCCATTCGCCGTTTGCGTTGCGCCATTCTTTTCTTCTGACATACTTGACTTTTCCGTCTTTCGCATATTTGAAGAATGTGTATTTTTCGCTGAAATCGCCGCCGTAGAAGGTGTTGATTTCATCATGGAACATCGCCATGTATTTTCCCGGCTCATGAAGCGCAATCATGTCGCCCATGGCAACGATTCCGCCGTAATCTCCGATGGGCTCAAGCTCCGTCCAGGTATATCCGTCGTCTTCACTTACAGACATTCGGATCGGAAAAAGGCCCGAAAACATGACGATGCGTTTTTTTCCTTCCTTGTCAACGGTTCTGAAAATCGTCGGAACCTCCATGCTGGTTACAAAGCTTTCCGGAAGCGGAAGTCTTTCAGTCCACGTAAGGCCGCCGTCATAGCTCATCTTCTCAACGATGCTGCCTCTTCCGTGTCCCTTGGGGTACATGCAAACGATGGTCTTGTTGTCCTCCAAAAGCACGCTTGACACATGCCCCAGATACTGGCCCGCTTCTCTGTCAACAACGACCTGGCGATGGGTATCATTGTTAAGATCAATAAACCTCATGAAACCGCCTCCTTTATGTAAGTATGCGTGCAATAAACTCATATACCAGTTTTCCCAATACGCTGTCGCCGTTTTCATCCGTCTTATAGTCGTATTCGCAGTGATTTCCATGCATAAGCGTACAGGAAATTTTATTTTCATCGAATCTGAAATGTTTAAGCGTCGAAAGCACAAGCCTCGTCTGCTCAAGCCGGTTTTCCATATCGTTGTCCGACACAATAAACAACATCGGCGCCGATTCATTTCCGTATGCGCCGATATGATAAATAGGCGCGCTTTCATCCACGATCAGGCGGCGCGGATCAATGCCTCTTTCCCGCAGCACGTTAAAGTGCGCCGTCGGCTGACCCGCATCGTGCACATAACCCGAAAGCGCATTTGCATCGATGCCGCGCGCTGAAAGAAAACGTTTGTCAAAGCACAGCATCATGCTCAGATATCCGCCCGCAGAGCTCCCGCCGACAAAAATCCTGTCCGTGCCTGCATAAAGCGGCATTCTGTCAACCGCCCATTTGACCGCATCCGCCGCATCCTCAATGAAATCGGGGTATTTCGCCTGCGGATACATTCGGTAATTTACATCTGCAACCGCAATGCCGTTTTCCGTCAGGAACCTGTTGTACGGCGCATTTTTGTCCTTGCTTCCGGCTTCGAGCCCGCCGCCGTGAAAATACACAAACGCCGCCTTCGCCTTTCCACCCGGAAGATGAACGTCGAGCTTCTGCCCGCGCGCGTTATAAACGATGTTTTCAATCGTTTTCATTGACTTTTCTCCTCTGGCGGTTGATTTCGTAAAAACAAACCGTCGCAGCGCAGCCGGCGTTCAAAGACGACGCCGCGCCGAAGATCGGAATTTTGACCAGTACATCGCATTTTTCCTTCCACGCCCTGGAAAGCCCGAAGGTTTCGTTTCCGATAATCAAGGCAACCGGACCTGTCAGGTCAATTTCGCTTATATCCTTTTCGCCCTTTGCGCTGGTTCCGACAATCAAAGGCTTTGAGGGGAGACTTTTAATCCATTTTGACGCATCCTCGGCGCTTTCCATATTGGCAAACGGAATTGCAAAACATGCGCCGACGCTTGCGCGGATGCACTGCGTATCATAAAAGTCCGCTGCGTGCCCCGTAACAACCGCGCCCGTTGCGCCGAACGCATTGGCTGAGCGCAAAAACGTTCCGAGGTTTCCGGGCGACGACGGACGGTCAAAGAGCGCAAAAAACGGCGCGTCCTCTTCTTCGGCCTTTTTCTCCATGCGCTCGAGCCCGTCAAAGCGCATCTTCACAAGCGCAATGATTTCGCAGGGATTCTCGCGGTCGGAAAGCTCCTTCAAAAGGGACTGATCCATTTTATGGAGCACTTCCGGCTGCGCTTTTTGAATCATGTCCTCCGCCCAGCCGGAAAGCCGCTCACCGTCTGCAACGCACATGGAATAAAACCGGCAGCCATGTGAAATCGCCTGCTCGACGGGCTGCACGCCCTCCAAAAACGCAAGCTTCTGACCAAAGCGCTTTTCACGGTTGCGCTTTAAGGTTTCATATCTTTGAAATTCCGCATTTCTTGAATAAATTTTCTGGATTTTCATGCCTTCTCGCCTCTTAAAATCCCTGTATCCATCGTTATGCGATATTTATTATCCGTTTTTTCGCTCTTTCTGTCAATAGAATTCATACGGATATTGCTTTTTCCTTTAAAATATTTTATCATATAATCATCGTACATCGAAAAGGTGAAAACAAAATGAAGAAGATAATTTCTTATGCAGTTTTTGCGCTCATCGGCGGCGCATACGGCGCAGTCAGCGTGTTTCTTGCGGGCTTGTTTTTGAAAAATCTGGGCGCAGTCGCTCAGTGGATCATGAAGCTTTTATCGCTTGACAGCGATATTGCTCATCAGGTCGCGGACGTCCTTTTACAGCTTAAAGATGCACGCATTGCTTCGCCCTACCTTGCGTTCGTTCTTCTTTTCGCATTCCTTGGCATTCTGATTCTGCGCCTTGTCAAAAAAACGCGCGCGATCGTCATAAATATCGGCGCATGGCTGTTTCTTATGATCCCCTCAGCGCTTCTGGCGGCGGTTTTCACCCACGTAAATGACATTTTGTTTCTGGACATGATCAAGCTTCTGATTTCGATCATCCCGAATCTGTAAGGAGGCATCAAAATGAAACGATCGGTTCTTTCAAAAATCCTCTGCGCGCTTCTGCCCATCGCCATGTGCGTCTCCCCCTTCTGCGCATGCGCCGCGGAAGCAAAATGGAGCGTCGGATTTGGAAAATGCGATATTTATCCGAATCCCGAAAGCAAGCAGCCCTTATACATCGCCGGCTACAATCAGGCGCTTGAAATCACGGGCATTTTGGATTATTGTCAGGCGCGCGCCGTGTGGCTGGACGTTGGCGGCAAGGGAGTTCTTTTGATCGGAATCGACTGCGTTGCGCTTGATTCCGCAGCGGTGGAAAAAATCCGCGCCCGCCTTACGGACCTTGACGCATGCGCTTACATAAACGTCTACTCCACCCACACGCACGCAGGCCCCGATACGCTGGGTCTTTGGGGCGGAATCGGCAGGAACGGAAAAAACAGCGACTATATGGATTCGCTCATAAACGCCGCCGAACAGGCCGCGCGCGAGGCGGTTCAAAACAAAAAAACAGGCGAAATGTTCTTTGGAAAAATCAAAACAGTGAACATGTATCGCGATTCCAGAACACCGGAAGTATACGACGACAATCTGTATCACATCCGTTTTGAGCCCCACGACAAATCGGGCGGCGTCCGCATGCTGTTTTACGGCGCGCACGCCGAGTCGCTCAGAGGCGCAAACACGCTTTTAAGCCGCGATTTTCCGGGCAGGCTTGTGGACGGCGTACATGAAAAAACGGGCGACAACGCCATTTTCATGCCGGGCGCGATCGGCGGTTTAATCATGACGAAGGCATTTGTGTCCGACACCGCAAAGGATGCGGTTCTGAATCTTGAAATTACTTCCGAAAAGCTGATCTCCTACGCGCTTTCCATCACGCCCGAAATCGAAACGCCGCTTTCACCTGAAATGCTATTGCGCAGTGAGAAACTCTCCATTCCCCTCGACAACCCAGTGTTTGTATCCTATAAATTCTTAGGCATTCTGAATAACAAAGCCGAAAAGGGCGAAGGAAAAACGGGCTATAATGTCGTGACAGAGCTTTGTCTTCTCAAATTGGGCGACATTCTGATTGCGCTTCTGCCGGGCGAAATTTTCCCGGAGCTGGTTCTCGGCGAAATGTTTGCCAGAACCGTCGAAGACGCCGTAAATCCCGAGCCCCTGAAAAGCATTGCGCAAAAATACGGACATGAAAACCTTCTGATCATCGGTCTTGCCAATGATGAACTCGGCTACATCGTTCCGCCGTCCGATTTTCTTTTGAACGAAAAACTGCCCTATATTGAAAGAGCAACCGACGGACGCGGCGAAGACCATTACGAGGAAACCAACTCCGTAGGCCCCGAATGCGCGCAAAAAATCGCCGAAGCGTTTGAAAGCGCCGTTAAAAATCTCAGATAATCACAGGAGGCGTCATCATGCAGGATATCGTTATACTGCTCCAAAAGATACTTCCGGTATTTCTCGTTCTGATGCTCGGCGTTCTTCTCAGGAAAAAGGCCATCGTTTCCCGCGAGGGCATCAATGCGCTTAAAACCGTTGCGGTCAATATCGCGCTGCCTGCCGTGATGATCAACGCCTTTGCGACAGCAGAATACTCGCTTAAAAGCATTCTTGTGCCGTCCGCCATATTTATCATATGCGTCTGCGCGCTTGCAATCGGTTTTTTCGCCTGCCGTTTTTTCAAAATCGCAGGCCGCCTGTCCCCTTACATCTCCGCCGGGTTTGAAGCGGGTATGCTGGGCTACGCCCTGTTTGCCATTCTCTTTCCCGACGAACCGGCGTCGTCCTTTGCGATCATCGATCTTGGACAGGTGCTTTTCGTGTTCACCGTCTATAAAATCCTGCTTGCAGGGAAAAAGGGCGGAATGGGCGCTGTCAGGGAAGCGCTTTCTTCGCCCGTGGTCTGGGGCATTCTTATAGGTCTGATTCTGGGCGCAACGGGACTGTACAGCGCAATGAAGCCCGCCGGAATCAGCGACATTCTGGATGCGGTCACAGGTTTTGTTTCCGCGCCTACGAGCGTTCTGATCCTTCTGGGCATCGGCTATGACCTGAACCCTTCCGAAATGCAGCTGAAAAAGGTCGGCGCATTGATTCTTCTTCGCCTCGGCGTATGTGCGCTTTTGCTGGGCGTAACGCTTCTGATTGATAAATTGATTCTGGGCGGCATGATGCACGCGGGCGCTGTAATTCTCATGTTCGTCCTGCCTCCGCCTTATGTGCTTCCGGTATTTTCGGACGTCGAATCCGAACGCGCCGATATTTCTTCCACGCTTTCCGCGCTGACAATGGCGACGCTTGTCCTGTTTGCGCTCCTTGCAGTGGTAATGTAATTCGTTTCACAAAAAACCCCGTCTGAAATCGCCGATACAGCGATCGCAGGCGGGGTTCTGTTTACACATTCAGCATAAATTCCCTTTTGAGAATCCCGGCAATTTCCTCATCCTTCAGGTTTTTATAAATTTCTTTGAGCGTTTCTCCCTCAAATACCTTGTACGTGTCTGCATCGATGGTTTTTCTGCCCGATTCCGTTTTGATTGCAATCATTCTTTGTTTTCTAAAGATGGAATCCGGGTGGTTTTCGCAGAAGAAGCTTGGCTGGATGAAATCGACCGGATAGGCGTTGTCGTTGGGAACGGCAAGGTAATTTCGCCATGCACCGTCGTGGAGTTCCCGAAGAAGCCAGCCGTGACGATGATCTTTTTCGAACACGTAGACTTCGCCGTTTTGGCTCTGAACGAGGTTTTCCTCCATTTTGATCGGAAGGCGCGGCGCAATCTGCCCTACGCCGATATCCAAAAACCAGTCGCCGTCGGGAAGGGAAACGATGACTGCGCGGTGTCTGCGCATGGGAATTTCCCCTTCGCCGCGCAGAAAACGCGCAAACCGCTCACTGACCGAAAAGCCCATTTTCCCGAGCATGTAAGCAAGCAAGCCGTTGAGTTCAAAGCAATAGCCTCCGCGGCCCTTGAGCACAATCTTTTCAAACAGCGCATCCGCGTCCAGATTCAAAGGCTTTCCATTCAGAATATCCAGATTTTCATACGCAATGTGCGTAACGCACGCCGTCTGAACGCGCCCGAGAAAGTCGATATCGAGGGAAACCGGCGTCTTTTCATCCATGCCGATGCGGTTTAAGAAGGCTTTGATTCTATCCATATTTTCTCCGTCCAAAAAATGCTCCGCCGGTCGCTTGTCCGGCGGAGCATATCGTTTTGTATCTTACGGACGAAGGCCCAAGCCGCCTTCAAAGGTGAGGGTTTCGCCGGTCATGTATTTTAGATCGGGGCTTGCCAGCATGACGCAGGCGCGTCCGATGTCGTTTTCCGGATCGCCGAAGCGGCCCATGGGCGGAGTGTGTACATTCTTTTCAAACGCCTCGGGATAGGCCTTCTGGAAGCCTTCCAGCTGCGCGGTCCACGCGAGGGGGCAAACGACGTTTACATTGATGCCGTCCTTGCTCCATTCGGTGGCGGCTACGCGGGTGAGACCGCGGATGCCTTCCTTGGCAGCGGCGTAGGCGCACTGACCGAAGTTTCCGAACAGGCCTGCGCCGGAAGCAAAGTTGATGACGCTGCCCTTGGCCTTGGCAAGATAGGGATAGGCAGCCTGCATATAGTGGAAGGCGGCATAGAGGCCGGAATAAATGGCGAGGTCAAACTGCTCGGTGGTATGCTTTTCAAGGGTAACGCCGGAAGCGGACGCCTGGGCGTTGTTGATCAGTACGTCCACGCCGCCGAAGGCTTCAACCGCCTGACGGACGGTTTCGTTCGCGATGGCCTGATTGTCCTGACCGGCAGCGATGTCCGCTTTCACGCAGAGAACCTTTACGCCGTAGAGGCGCTCAAGCTCTTCCTTCGCATCCTCAAGCTTTTTGACATTGCGTCCGGTGATGACAATGTTTGCGCCCTCTTTGGCATAGGCGATGGCAATGCCGTAGCCGATGGAGCCCGCGCGGCCGTCAGACAAAACGCTTCTTCCGCCGCCGGTGATAATGACGGTTTTTCCGGTTAAAAAGCCCATAGTGGTTTCCTCCTGCAAATATACAAAACTTCCGGGAATCATTCGCCCGCTTTTGCATTCATTATATCACGAAATCCGCAGTAAAACAAGTGTAAAATGCATTTTTCAAAAACAATTCCTGCATAAATTGATGGTTAAGCCATGCAGCAATGCATTGGGGCGCCCCGCCTGAGCATATCGGAAGCACAAAAAAGCAAAGCAATCAAAAAGGCTTCTGCAAAACACAATGCAGAAGCCCCTCCGTTTATTCTTCGTATCGCCCGGAACCGAACGCGAAGAATATATTCGCCGCCGTATCGACCAGTGCGGAACCGAATATTACCACAAGATTCTCCACATTCCAGTAACGATAGTAATACCGTTCCCCAGACAGGTGCGGAAGAAGACCGGGGAAGAAATTGTTTATGACATAGCATACAAGCGACAGGCCGATCATCGCGATCGGAACAAGCCGCAGCTTTGCCGGTATGCTCTTTTTGGTGTAAGCAGTGCGAATCGCAAAAAATGCCAGTACAACGTAGAAAAGGGTATCCAGTGCGGATACGATCAGCTCCAGCGTCATATAGCGCTGCCAGGGAAGACTTCTGATCATGGGAAACGCGCACAGCGCTGCCATAACGCTCGATGCAATCGCAAAAAGCATGTTGCGCTTTTTCATAAAGAATCCCACGGCAAACAGCGTAAAGGCGCCGAATGCAACTGCTGAATTACATACAACAAAAGCCGGATAATGATCCAGCCCCCAGTGGATAATATATTTCACATAATACGGCAAATTCTCAAGGTGATTCAAAGCCATCGCAAAGGCGAAGGCGGATCCGAACAGGGCGACGCCTGAGTACCGATACAATTTTGCTTCTTTTTCAACTTCCTCAATCGTGGCTCCGCTTCTGTGCGCAAGCTTTATCAGGGAATTGCATCTTCCGATCAGATACATCGGAATTACAGGAATCAAGGTTGTCAGAAATCCGACAGCCGATACGGAAAACTCAAAATCTCTGGAGTTCATGTTATAGGTCAGGGCGGAAATAACGGCGCCAAGAACGGTCAAGCCGGCGAAAATATAGACAAAAAGCGACAGCCGCACGGGATTGTTGTAATCACGCGCACTATTAACGAACATATCCATCTCAATGCACTTAACCGCCGCCTCAAGTCCCTTTATGATGCGCTGGGCAAGATACAGGGGAATCACAAGCAACAGCAGCAGCAAAGCGAGCAGAAACTTCCCGTTGATCAGCGCAAAAACAGCGATCAGGAAATATCCGATATAGATCAGAACGCGATTCGCGGTCAGCACTTTATGGATATAATCGCAGCCGGCAGCGTGTCCTTTTTTCAATGCCTTTATGCCCTTGACCATTGAGTAAAGCAGCCAAATGCAAAACGAACAGATACCACCGGAAATCAATGATACGAGCACGGCTCCATTCACCAGTTTCCATACATTTATAAGCAGCGTTATTATCACTGAAATAAAACCGATGATACCCGTCACCTGATACCATGTAAGCAGTATTCTCATTGGGCGGGAATAAATGTATGCGTCGTAGAGCTTCCTGTAAAAACCCTTTTCGGGCGTTTGCGGCGCATCCTGTTTGCTGTCAAACGCGCTTTCGTTTCTGTACAAATCCACGGTCATTCCCTCTTTCGTTTTTTATGACAATATTATAGCTGAAAAGATACAATGGTGCAACAGAAAGCCTGACAAAACATGTTTTTTCAGCACATGCCGAGCGCATACTTTTCCATGGCTCCTGCAACGGCTTCGGCGTTTTCCATGCTGGTTCCGGGATAAAGGCCGTAGATCAGCATGAGACCGCCCTCAGGAGAAGACAGCTTTTCGACTTCCTCATGTATCAGATCGTCGATGTCCTTGGGCGAGCCCGAATAGGTGACCTTCTGGCGGTCAATATCCAGCTCGATTGCGGTTCTGCCCTTCAGATTGTCCCTGATCCAGTCGATGCCGTTGACAAGATCCTGAAGATTTAAGACCTGACAGCCGCCTTCGATGATGTCAAAGGCAAGGGAGCGGATATCGCCGTCGGAATGCATGTGGACGATGCGGCCCGCATCGCGCGCCAGATTCATCATCTTCTGATAGGAAGGCTTTATGTATTTTCTGAAGTTCTTTACCGAAATCATCGGGCCCGACTGCATGCCGAGGTCTTCCGGAATTTTGATCATCTCCGCTCCCGCTTCGATGTAGCGGCGGATGATTTCCAGGTTGAAGGAAGTGATCTTCTCGATTAGTTCATCAAGCTCCGGTTCTTCATCCTCCATGAAAAACGTCAGATCCTGATATCCGCAAAGATCAGTCAGCTGCAAAAACGTGTGTCCGTGGCGAAGCTTTCCCACCGTAAGTACGCCCGCGCGCTTCTGATCCTGAATCCTTTTTCTTTCCTTTTCCCAGTCGACCGGGCCGATGCCCATTGCTTTTACGGGATCCGGGAACGGGTGCGTCTTTACTTTGCTCAAGTCGCTTAAGGGGTGCCTTGTGACGGTTCCCGTCATTCCCTCCATGGGCGTTTCCCATGTACATCCGAAATCGTCCACAAACTTCTGTCCGGCTCTCATGACCCCGGTCAGATTGTTTCTGAGATTTTCAAGAAACACTTTCTCATCCGGGCGCACAAAACCCGGGAACAGCGCAGGATGGCGCGCCTGAAAATCCAGGATTTCTTTAGCGTCGCCAGCAAAATAATACGATGGATTGATCGAATATACCACCGGAATCCATTCGGGCTTCTGAAAGAAAATCGCCCTTAAAAGATTGTCTCTCTGGCTGAGCATTGATTATTCGCCTCTTTCGTCCAGTCTGAGCGCCTTTTCTTCCATAGCCTCCCGGTTCCTGATAATCGCATTCCAATACGGCTCGGAATAGAACCACGTGCCGCTCATGAGGAAGATGTTCCGAAGACCCAGTTCGATTTCGGTGTTCATTCTGTGAAGGAAGTTGTCAATGGACATGCTTGCAGCCGGGAATACGGTTGTTTCCGAATAGGCGGTATTGCTTCCGATCAGCTGAAGG
>JAZSFI010000015.1:0-3719 GCA_045532135.1 Clostridia bacterium
GCTTCCGCGCCTGCGTCTACAGCGGGCTTGAGTTTTTCATAAAGGTAATCGGCGAACGCTTCGGTCGGACACATATAGGGAACATTCACGCCGTGCAAAATGTATTTTCCATGTCTGTCTTTCTGGCTCTCGTCCCAATGATTCTTTCCGTCCCATTCGCCATTCAGATAATCCTGATATTCTCCCCACGCGCTTCCGGTCATCAGATGAATGACATATCCTTTTTCCCTGTAAACGCGAATACGCTCAGGCATTTCAGCGTCGATCCCGTAAACCATTATGAAATCATACTGAAGATCCGTCTCGGGCGACCAGGGACTTGCATCCTGACAGCCGGTAAGAAGTTCATGTCTGTCTCTTACATATGCCATAAATCCACTTCCTTTAAAGTAAATGGTTTATTTTATACTTTCAAGCAGTTGCTTTCGGATTTCGTCCACTTTGTTTCCATCGAAGGTGTAATCCGAAAAACTCGTGCATGCCTGCTTAATCAGACGGATTGCGCAAAGACGGTCTTTCTTCCCCAAGAGAGTGAACAGTTCAAAATCCTCCGCGCCAATTCTCTGAAGCATAGCGCGCACCGACCACATGGGTCCCTTTTTTCCGGGATAAACGATATGTGCATTTCCCGCAGGATACGCGATCTCAGGATGTGCTTTATCAGGAACATAGCACGTTTTGTCAAACGGACGCTCCGTATGCACATTATATCCCCAGTGAAGAAAGCCCTTGCAGCCGTATAAATAACACATCCACATAGGAAGGAGGCTTGCCGTAAGCGGAAGATCCATTACGCGGTTCATCATTTTTCCTGCAGGAAAACCGCAGGTGTACAGCCACATTTCTTCACCCAGATCCTGAAGCAATTTATATTCATCGATATATTTTTCATATACCGCCTGTTTTACGTCCCAGATGTCTATCGCCCCGTCAAGCTCCGTGCTCTCGACCGGATCATGAATCGGAATGCCCGGAAGGAATTTTCTTGAAATCGATGACAGAATCCGGTAATGCTCGCTGTTTGGAAACTGAGGTTCGTCGACCAGCGTCTGCATATATTTTCCCTGCCAGTTGTTTTTCTTAATAAGCTTCTCAATTTCCGAGAAATAAATTTTCAGCTGTCTGTAACCCTCATGGGAAGCAACCGAAACATCCTTGTCCCACAAAAGATAATGCGTTTTTTCATTCCAGACATGAAAGCGTGCGACAAAGCCGCCCAAAATATATTGAAATCCTCGTTCAAGCGCCAAATTTCCTACCTTTTCCGAAAGTGCAAAATCAAACGAAACAATCATTCCGTTTTCATCACAGACGGGAACGCCCGAAGGAATCTGAAGCTGGGTATTTCGCATCTCAAGCTGATTATCGATATATCTTGTGAGAATTTCGTCAAACAACGGATCGTCGGCGTCAACCTTATGCTGCGATGAAATCTCTCCGTTATTCAGCCAATTTACCATTCCGAAGCTTGCTGCTTTAAGCGGCGGAATTCGTGCCGGATGCACATTTACGCATATCTCAATTTCCGCCGATTTTTCGCATGTCTCGATCGAAAGCGAAAGGGTTTTCTCCCCCGTTTCAATCATATCGGGCGCCTCGATTCTGATGTAGAATGCAATTCTTCCACTATGAAGCGTTCCGTCGTCAATTTCTCGCATTGCATCAAACACATAAAACGGAGCTTTGCGGGTTGCAAATTGACTGACATTCTCATACGGCCCCGTCAAAACATCTTTTCCGCTGTTCTGATCTACGCATACGGGGAGCAGCTGATAAACGGTAGCTTTTAAAGAAAACGCGTTTTCCCATCCGATTTTTACTTTTTCTTCACTGCTTAGATTTACATCAGTCATAATCTGAAAAGCTGCCATGCCGCCTCTTGCGATGTCAAGTGAGATCCTCTTGTCGGAGATATCTGCTTCCGTATCCGGATAAAGCCAAGTCGCGGATGAAAAAGTCTGAATGCGCATATCCTTGCCTCCCGATTTACTGCTTTTTCTTGATTATCATCTTTTTTCATTCATTTGTCAATTTCAAAGGAAACTTTATTTCATTACAATTTCCTGTTGTTTCCGTATGAAGTTTATAGTATACTGAATTAAACGGTCACACTTTCATAAGGAGGCATTTCCATGAGAGAATGGTTCAAGGGTAAAAACGGTATGATGATTCATTGGGGTCTTTACTCCCTTTTGGCAGGCGAATACAGGGGCAAACGGAGTTCTTCCTATGCTGAATGGATTCAGTCTTACATGCGCATTCCGAATGCTGAATACGCAAATCTTACTAAGGCCTTCAACCCCATTTATTTCTGCGCCGATGAGTGGGTTCGTCTCGCGCGCGATGCAGGTCTTGACTATATTGTCATTACCAGCAAGCATCACGACGGCTTTGCGCTTTTTAAAAGCGAAGCGTCTTCCTTTAACAGCGTTGACGCCACTCCCTTTGGACGGGATATTATTTATGAAATAGCCCAGGCCTGTCAAAAGTACGGCCTTAAACTTGGTTTATATTATTCGCAGGATCTGGACTGGCACGAAGAGCATGGCGGCGGATATCTTTCCAATCATATCGAATGCTCCGGCACCGCATGGAGCAACAATTGGGATTTTCCGGGCATCGAAAACAAAAACTACGACATTTGCTTCCAAAACAAAATCATGCCGCAGGTTAAGGAAATTCTAACAAATTACGGCGAATTGTGCCTTGTCTGGTTTGACGTGCCGATGACGCTTTCAGAAAATCATTCCAAACAGATTTACGATGCAATTAAACGTTATCAGCCGCATTGCCTGATCAATTCCCGGCTTGGAAACGGTCAGTATGATTACGTATCCCTGGGCGATAACGAAATTCCGAACGAAATGCCGAAGACTTCGTCGGATAATGTTGATATGAACGATATATGCGGTTTCAAGCCTTCTCCCTTCGGTCTTTACGAGACAGCTGCAACGCTCAACGATTCGTGGGGCTATAGCGCATGGGATCACAACTGGAAATCCGCCGAAACCGTAGCGGGTTACAGAAAACACTTAAATTCTCTTGGCATCAATTATCTTCTGAACGTTGGGCCGGATGGCCTTGGAAGAATCCCTTCCATCTCTCAGGAAATTCTTTTGAAAGCCGCAAAACTGTAAAACTGGCAGGAGGCCTATTATGAATCCGGTGCTTCCCAAGAATCATTTCGTTCCCGACAGCGAAGCGCGCGTCATGCCTGACGGGCGATTGTATGTATACGGCTCCTATGACTTATCCGGCAATATGAGTTATTGCAGCGATATCCTTCATGTATTCTCAACCGATGATCTTGTCAATTGGACAGACCATGGCGTTTCTTTTTCCACAAAGAGTATTCCATGGGCAAAGGAGGACAGCCTGCTTTATGCGCCCGACTGCATTCACAGAAACGGGAAATACTACCTTTATTTCTGTTTAAGCGACGGCAGCGAAGGCGTTGCGGTTTCAAATTTTCCTTATGGCCCTTTTGAAAACGCCGAAAAGATTGATTATGCCTCCGGCGACGGCATCGATCCTGCGGTCTTTGTAGATGATGACGGACGCGCCTATTACTATTGGGGGCAGTTTTCCCTTCGCGCAGCAGAAATGAACGCGGACATGAAGACACTCAAAAAAGAATCTGTCATTCGAGACCTCATTGATGAAAAGCGTCATGGCTTCCACGAAGGCGCGTCCGTTCGAAAATTCAAGGATACGTATAT
>JAZSFI010000543.1:0-3258 GCA_045532135.1 Clostridia bacterium
GTCTGTCTGCCTTTTTTCTATTTTTTGTTGTGTTGTAAGGGTTTGATGGAATGTTCTTTATTTTTGACCCCCATTTTGACCCCCAGACAGCAAATTTTCAACCGCATCAACGGCAGAATACACGCGCTGTTCTGTGATATGGTCATATACTTTCAGGATCATTTTTTCATCAGCATGCCCCATCCATTTCATTGCAAGTTTCATTTCTACGCCAGCATCACGCAGCATGGTGCAGTATGAATGGCGCAGATCGTGCGGCCGGATGTTTATTTTACGCCCTGCTGCTTTTGACAATGCAAGAAGGTAACTGTCCCATCCGCGCTTGAACGCGACCTGCGTCATCATTTCTTTGCTGCCGGATTTGTGTGCTACAAGGCCGGAGCATTTTTTGAGATACGGGCGAAGCTGGGCAAAAATAGGGATGGTCCGTTTTCCTGCATCTGTTTTTGTGTGGTTTTCAACAATGGGCTGATTGCTGTCAAAATGTACGCTTCTGGATATGGTTATTTCATCGTTTACGAAATCAACATCTTTGGAAACGTCCAGAGCCATGACCTCGCCGCGCCGAAGGCCTGCATACAGCATACACATGGCCGCAGGCTGCATGCGGTGAGGCGTGGACAGGATCAGCCGCCGTTCTTCATCTGTGATGATTCTGTGCGTACCGACACTTCCTTTGTGGGGCTTGGCTGTTTTTTCTTTAAACGGATTGGTGTGGCGGATGCCATCAGCAATGGCAGAATCGAAAACAGCGATAAACAGCATGCGGGAACGTTTGATGGTGGAATCGCTCAGGCCTACATACTGTGCATATACACGTTTAGCCATGGATGGCGTTACCTCTGCGACCAGGCTATCTCCTATCACATCCACCATTTTCGTCAATTGCTTTGCATAATCCGCATAGGTTTTATCGGATACGTTGGCTTTGTACACCGGGAGCCATTGGGCGGTGTATTCCCGAACAGTTTGACCTATCTTTTCCATGTTCAGGCCTTTTTGTTCCTGGCGGATGTATTCGTCCTTTTTGGCCAGAGCCTCGGTCTGCGTTTCCCCATAAAAATACTTGTTTTTGTATTTGACACGGATTCGCCCATCGGCTCTTTTTTTATATGATGCTTTGGGCATATTACAATCACCTCGGCAAATTGCCGCCGCCAAGGTGTGGCACATCAGCAATAATAATAAACATCAGGAAACCCAAAACAACAATCAAAATTGCCAGCATTCCAGCAAAAAGCTTATACATTTTCTTGCGTGTGGTTCTGTTTTCCAGTTCCGCTGCATCAGCACGTTCATCGGATTCTTCGGCGCGTTTTTGGGCAGCGGCGGCAATCACGTTTGCACGTTCTGTTTGGGAGAGAAGGTCACGAATATATGCTTCATTGTCCTTGATGATTCCTGTAAGATAATCAGCGTTTTTGCGGTATTGATCGCCGAGCGTTTCCAAAGCAGAAGAAAAAGCTGTTTGCGTATCTTCGCGAGCTTTGATAGACTGCCCAATGCGTTTTTCGTACTCTTCGCGGATTTGTGCCTTTTCAGCATTAAAATCAGAAAGAAGCTCCTTCGCGCCTTTGTAATCAACTTCTTTCGAATCCCGGAATTCCTGTTTGCCCATCTGAGCATAGAGCTCATCTGTGCTTTCTTCAAAGCCTTTTTCAACAATTGTTTCCAAATCAGAAACAGTAACGTCAAGCTGGCCTGTGAATATCCGCTGAAGTTTGGAACGGGATATGTTCGTTTTTTCTTCCAACACATCATAGGCCAGCTTTTTTGTATCTTTCTTTTGCGTTAGGTAGTTAAGATAGATTTCTTTCAAAAAAACCGCCTCTTTTCTTGGAATTTGAAATTTAGGGACGAAATATCCCGTATATGGGGACGAATCCCTGATTTGAGTATGGATATCCCTGCATAGTTGCGGTATGATACAGCCATCCCAAAGGAAAGGAAGAATGCGATGGAATACGACTCGGGTACTCCCCCGTTGGCCGCTTCGCTGTTGATGAACACAAGCGACCGATAAAAGAACGGAGGATGGTACATGTTTTCCAAGGAAACCGCCCACGCCCTGATCGACAGGATCCCGGATAACGAATACGCCGAAAAGGCGATTAAGCAGATATGCGCCATTGCCAAAAAGGCTGGCAAGGAAACCCGCTGCGCGCCCAAGCGCAGAAACCGTGATTCTTCTCCTTCTGATCTGCGTGATGAGGTACTGTCTGTGATGGTTCGAAACCGCATGGCAAGGTGAAAAACAGGACATTGTAATTCACCATATACAGCTGGTAATATGAAACCATCCAATACAGGCTGAAGGCCTTAACAGGAGGAAGGAATGAATATCAAAGCATATGTCCAGCCGGATGGAAAGATCGTCATCCGCTGGCCGAAGGGGGCGATGCCCGACAAACAGACCGTTGAGCGCCTTTATTATATGATCCGCTCACAGCGGACAAAGGAGGCGGTAGCATGAACTGGCAGAAAGGCGTGCTTATTGCCGCGCTGGTGCTTGGCGTAGGCTGCGCAGTTCTCGCGGTTTCACGGCTGCTGAAAAAGTAAAAAGAGAAGCGGTGGCTTTAGGGCTGCCGCTTTTCGATTATTCAACAGCTGATTGCTCCACTTTGATGTTGATGGTTTTCAGCGTTTTGCTTCCGCTTTTGATAATGATTTTCGTCGTTCCTTTTTCAGCAGGCGTAAAACGGTAAAATTTCATATCTTCTGCAACCGCTGCAACGACAGGATCAAACTCTTCAGTTCCTTTCAGATCGTAACCTTTTACCTTGACAGAATCTCCATCAATGCCCATTGAGAAAATGCCGCTGGCGTCAATTTTGAATCCCCATATGATGGATCCTGGTTCGGTGATTGTTATTTCGTCTGCGGTTGTATAAACAGATGGAATCGATACCTTGAATTTGTAGCTTTTCCCGTCTGCTTTTGCTGTCATCTGGGTGGAGCCTGTTTTGGTGGTATACATATTTTCATTTGAAAACATCAAGATCGGCTCTTTCCCTTTTGCAGTCCACTCTGCACCTTCAATAATCGTTCCGTCCTCTTTGCAAAGCTCCGGGGCAAACCGAAGGCCCTGTGGAATAACGATTTCATCAGTGTTCACAACAAAAGAAACCTTTGTTGTTTGCGGTTTTTCGGAAGATGCCGCCGCCATTCCATAAAAAGAAAGCAAAACGATCAAAGAGAGAAAAACGGAAACCATTTTTTTCACGGTTATTTACCAAGTCGGAGGCCAAGCGGTCTTAG
>JAZSFI010000456.1:0-1792 GCA_045532135.1 Clostridia bacterium
CGATTGCCATGCGCTTTTCTGAGGATATGCCGATTGCGCAAATCGCGCAGGCGTTGACTCTTCCACAAGGCACAGTGTCCACCCGAATTTCACGAGGCCTCAAGCTTTTAAAAAATCAGATGGAAAGGTAGGGAAGACGAAGTGAACAATAAGGATTTGATCAGACAGATTCGCGCGCAGAAGCCAGAGATTCCAGATTCGCTGAATATGCGCATTCACGACCGGCTTGCCCGCCTGACAAAGGAGGAACAAGCTATGAAAAAGCGCGTGAAATTTCAAACTGTTTTAATTGCTGCCATTGTGTTTGTGATGCTCATGTCAACAGCATTTGCGCTTGGGTATTCGCACTTGATGGATTATCTCGGAAAAGGACATCTGAAACCCATAGATGGTGCAGAAAAACTCGTTCAGTCGGATTTTGGCGACGCATTTGAACAAGGCGACGTAATTTTTCAGGTAGAAGAAGCAATTTACGACGGAAAGACAGCCGTTGTCCAGATGCTGATTACGCCGGTTGATCCGGAGAAGATCTTCCTGCTCCATCAGGGGATTCAGGATACGCCCGAAGATGTATATGAAGTGGAATATATCGAAGATGATTATGGTGGAGAGTATCGAAAGGTCACCGGGCGAAAGGATGGAAAAAAGATCATTGCCTATTCATTGTCTTTGAAGGCAGCCGAAGAGAACACAGGCTGTATCTTTGAATCAAATACGCTGGATGGTGAAGAGCTTTCGGACGGAAGCGTTCGTGTGTGGATGGAGGGCAGTGTGATTTCGGGAGCAGAGGACAAACTGGATCTTCTTGTCAGAAGCACATATGCGCCTTTGGAAAAAATGGACAATCTTGATGAAAGATATGTGTTTGAAAAAAGGGTAACGCTTACAAATGGTCAAAAAGCAAGACATATCGCCTTTGAAATGACCCAAAATAATATGGACGAGCGCGTACAGGTTTTATCTGTCGAAGCCCGGATGTATCCGCTGCGCGGAGAGATCGCCATTGAATATGCTTATGAGGAAAACATAAATAGTGAACCTATGGGCATAACGTTCAAGCTGTATTCCGGCGAAGAAGAAATCGCCATCGGAGGTGGAGAGCTTGAGTATTTGGAAACGCTGGCAAACGGCAAGAAATTGTACAGAGACGTATCTGAAATCGAAGCATTTGCAGATTTTCCCAAAACCATAGTGCTTGAAGCAAAGGTTATCGGTCAGCCGCGTACACTTGGACAGGCAACATTTTCTGCAGCGGAAAGTGAAAACCATGCAGAAAATAAGCCTGAGACGAAAAAAACGGGTCTGTATTTTGTACCGAACGGAAACTGGAAGGGCACACGCGTTACGCTTCTGAAAGGAGAAATCTATACAGGCAGGAAAATCGCGCTTTCATATGCCTATGATGGCGATCGCATGAATCTTCCGAATGTAAGGTTTATTGCACCTGACGGGACAAGCATTGGAGAGATCGTAAATCAGACGACTGTAATCAAAAAAGACAATTATGAAATGGAAGCAACACTTTCGGGTAGCGGATGGCCGAATAAAATGACGGTCGAATTTGTTTTGAGTGAAAAAATGATTGATTCATTTGACTGCGAGCTGCTTCCGGTAAATGAATAATATGTCTTTTCATAATCAATAGCAGTATAGAATCCCCCCGCAGCCGGAATTTTCTTGGCTGCGGGGGGTGTGCTTCTGAGGCGGAGTTTTTGACTTCTTCTTGTATGAAACCTCAGATGGCAAAACTGGTTTATCCCTTGACATCTCCGATACTTCGTGATATGATGTA